>CAYQNM010000001.1:0-28786 GCA_964419015.1 uncultured Candidatus Saccharibacteria bacterium
GCGCATCTGGGAATCCCGGGCCAGCGTGAGCATCGCCTCGGCAAGCCCGGATACGTCATTCGGCGTCACCATGACACCAGTCTGACCGTCAATCATGGCTTCGTCAATCGATCCGCTCCGAGTTGAAATGACGGGCAATCCGCACAACGAAGCCTCCGCGATCGAGTAACCGAACTGTTCTTCCCATCCCTGATGCGGGATACTCGGATACAGAAATACATCGGCCGAATTATAGACCATCGGTAGGTCGTGGTTGTCCATCCAGGGAACAAACGTAACCAGAGACTGGAGTCCCAGTTCGCGCACCTGATTTTTGAGTTCGGGCGCATACTCGCCGCTTCCCACAATGATGCAATGAGCGGGAACGGCATCTTTGATCGCGGCAAGGGCGCGCAAGGCGACGTGGATCCCTTTGCGATAGCCGAGCGCACCGACAAACAAAAAGACGGTCGTATCGCCATCCAGTCCCAGGTCGCGACGCAAACGCGGTTCGAGTCCTGGTCGAAATCGTTCCGGATCGAACCCCGCATGCAAAAATGTTCCAATCGGCAGGTGTTGATCAAACGACCGCAAAATCCGTTCGGCTTTGTGCATCCCGCAGATGGCCCCGTCGGAGAAAGCGATCGTAAGCCGGATTACGGCACGCTTGAACCGGAGTTTCAAGCCGCGATCTTTTTCCTCATAGGGAATGTTCTCCCAAAAATGAAACACATGACGCATCCCTAGCGCCTTGGCAAAAAAAGCATTGTACAGCGTCGAGAGAAGATTGGGTTCGCCGGCGGTAAAAACAACACTTACCCCGTGCCTGAACCGCAGCCATACCATGCGCGGCACAATGAACGGCATCCATCCCTTGAACAGTCCCCCAACAATCGGGGCATCGGACGAATGAAAAAACGCGCGCGAGTGGGCGATACGGAATCCCGGACGGGTGAAGGGTTCAAAGCGCACCGTCCCGCCTTTGGCAGTCCAGTTGTTCGGCAAGATGAAAAACAAGTCCTGTTTTTCGGGATACGACTCAAAGACGTCGAACAAGTTCTGCCGCGTGTAGGTGTAACCGGTAACAAGAACTTTCATATTGTTGGTGCGGAGCGTCGCCTCGTCCGCTCGATGCTTTCGGCGATAATTTCTTTCAGCGCGGCGCCGAGATGGCGTTCGGTCAGGTTCGCCTTAAAAAACTCATGCCCGCCACAAGCAACGGCGTCTCGCAGTGCCGCATTCTTTTTCAGAAGCAGGATTTTTTCGGCGAGATCTTCGGGATCGGCGGCTTTGCACAGCACAAGGTGCTCTCTGTCAGAAAATAATTCCCGAATGGCCGGCGTATCGGCCGTGATGACCGGCCGCGCGCAGGCGAGCGCTTCAAAAATTTTGTTGGGAATAACCAGGGGCGTTTTCGGCGTGTCGCCGAAGATACCCAGACATACGTCGGCCTTGGCAATATGCCCGGCAAGTTCTTCATACGGCACGGGCTCAATAAACCGGATATTCGAGGCGCCAAGCGTCCGGGCAAGCGCCCGGTCATCCGCGGCGGTCTGTCCCCGACCGATGATATTACACCATATATCGTCCTTTTCCAAAAGCTTCAGTGCTTTTACGATCGTGCCGACACCCTGAAGCGGATTGTGGTAGCCATGAAAATGGACAAGAAACGGGGACCCTTGGCCACCGCGCGATTGGGGAGCAAAAACGCCGGTATCAGCACCCACGAACACTCTCCTGAATATTCCGGCCGGCACCCCAAACTCCCGCACAAAGAAATCGATATGCGCCTGGGTATCCAGCAATACGACATCAGCCAGACGGCAAGATTGGCGGTCGATCCAGCGATAGTAGCGCCCGGCGGGACTCTCTGGACGCACCGTGCCCCGGTCAAGAACATGCCCTCCATAATGCGACGTGAATGCATCGAAAATAATCGGAATGCCTCGCGGGCCGAACAGCGCACGCAGGCCGCGCGCCAGGAACATGGCTTCCTGGCCCGGGAAACCAACCAGCATCGCGTCAAAGTCTTTGTGTAGGTGAAAATAACTTTGCGCCAGCCGAAGGTATTTAAGTGCCGAGCGGGAACGATCGGCGCACTCGACAACGTCGACTCCGTTGGCTCGCAAGCCGCCGATCAAAACACGGTTGCGCGCATAGGCCGGGTCATAGGGACCAAAGGAGAGAATTTTCATGTGCTTCAGCGCTCGCATACGAATAAATATCCCAGCGGGTACAGCCGGCCGAATGCCGGTTTCAAACGAACCAGAAGGCGATCAAGTCCAAAGGCAATAAGCGTTATCGGCCAGCGGACGAGGCGCGGCAGGATATATGCGATCTGCGACCATGCGGCGGTCACCGGCCCCCGGCCGATAGAGGTGACAACAACACCGCGAAATCCGGCATTTTGCATGAGCCGTTCCAGAGCCTGCCGGGTATAGCGAAAATAGTCGAACGGGTCAGGATGAAAATTGACCAAAAACGGCACATAGCCCACGAGGCGCCCGCCAGGCTTGAGCACCCGATAGGAGTCCCCGATGAGCCGTTCGTGATTGAAAATATGTTCCAAAAGATTAAAGCACAATACCGAATCGAATGACTGATCGGCAAGCGGGATACCCTGCTCCAGATCAGCAACCACATCCGGCTTCCGGTCGCGCGTCATGTCAACCGAGGTCACCTCCATCGGCCCGGCTTTTTGGAAAAACTCGAAATAACTCGAACGGATCGTGCCGGCACCCAAATCGAGAACCTGTCCGGACAGCGAAATCTCGCGCACGGCGTCATTCATAAGGAGCCGATTGACGGTCTTTCCTTTCAATGTTTGGGAAATGAGATGAATAATCATACAAGATGCACGAGTGTGGCATACCACTGCCCGGCCCAACTCGTGCGGGCCGCGAACTCCGTCTGCGATGTCCGGCGTGTCACGCCGATGCGCTTGAGACGGAAGGCATCATCGCCGGCGCGGATCAATCCGGCATCGATGGTAAACGCAAGGTCGTACCCGTCGGCTTTAAGCGCGCAAATGACCTCATCGTTGAACTTGCCTCCTGGATAGGCGAACGCTCGAGGAGAACGCCCCAGATTTTCCAAAAATACGGTATGCGCCATGCGAAGGTCATGCTCCAACTCGCCAGGAGCCAGCGTCTTGAGATTGGGGTGGGCATGGGAGTGACTTTCGATCGCGATGTCTGCGCGCGCCGCCTGAAGGATGTCCGGCCATGCCATCAGCGGGGTGTTCGTGCCCAATTCCCGCTCACTCCGATCGGTGTGAACGAAAACGACGGCGGGGATTCGATATTTCTGGAGAATCGGCAATGCAACAGTCAAAAAGTCCTTATATCCGTCGTCGAACGTGACGAGAACGCCACGGCGAAAGCCGGTGAATGTCCCCCGAACAAAGTCCCTCGCCTGTTCAAGAGTCAAAAAAACATATCCGCGCCGCTGTAAATACCGAATCTGCCGTTCGAAAACATCGGAAGAAATCGCAAGCTCCCAGTCTCCGGAGCCAATCGAATGGTACATGAGTGCTGCAACGTATCGAGGACGGACAACTGCCTCGCCAACGCGGGCCAGCGCCAGAAGCGCCGCAAACAGGCATTGTTTGATGACGCGTTTCATGGAGTGAATGTCGTAATATGCGAGACGATCGCGTCGAGCAGCCGATCGAGATTATGATGGTCCACCACATACGTCCGCAGCTGCGGATCGGCGGGACGACGTCCGAGGCGTTCGATGGCATCCGCTACAGCGATATCATCTCGGTCGTCTACGGTCAGCTCAGCGGGAAGGAACGCCCGCGCGGCGTCATTGGAGCTGACCACCTGCATGCCGGATGCCATCGCCTCCAGAATACTTTTATCCAAACTGCCGGTTTTGCTCATATGCACGAACAGGTCGTGGGATTGATAATACCCCACCAGATCCCGCTGATCAACCTTTCCGACGAAATGGAAGTGCTCGCCAAGACCGAGTCGTGCGATATCCGATTTCAACTGTTTTTCATATGCCTTGTCCGCCAACAGCGCCGGCTCACCAACCATGGTCACTGTTACGCGGGTTCCGCGTTCGTTCAAGATCTTTATCGCTTGAACCAGTGTCCCGTAGTTTTTCACGGAAGCAATGCGACCGACGCTCAAAATATGGAGCATTCCATCTCCGGCTTTCTTCTGCAATGCGGGCGTGAATAATGTCGTATCGATGCCATGGCCGGTCACCATCGCTTTCGACGACGAAACGCGAAAGCTTTCTTTCGATGCCGTAAAAATTCCATCGGCAAGCCACGTCGCGATACGAAGCTTGAGCGTCACTCCCTTACTGGTATACCAAAGAAAAACCTTCTTTCCTAGACTGCGCCACCACCATGCACCAACAACCACGCCGATCGGATTCATATGTACGAATACTGCGTCATAATCATGCCGAAGCACATACGTCAGACGATAAAAATTCCATGCTTGCCGGATTTTCGAGAATCCATGGTATTTGCCCATGCTCATGACGTGGACATTAGACGGCAAGTCTTGGGCGCGGGATTCAAGACACAGAACAGTCACCCGCTCGCATCTGCGGGCGAACCCTTCGATCCAGCGGATAAAAAATCCCAAGAGCTGGTCGCGAGCATCGACTTTTTGGGTAACGATGAGGAGTTTCATGCGCAATATTCTTTTAGTGCGTCGGCGTATGCCTTAACGGCGGAATGGCGTTCAAACGCCGCGGCTATTTCAAGACCCGCCGACCGATAGCGCGCGTACCGCTCCGGATCGGACAGCAATGCTTCGGCCTTGCGGGCAATCGTGCGGCCGTTCCAAGGGATGATATCGCCCGAAACGCCGTCCTGGAGAATATCGGGCACACTACCGACGGAAGTGGCGAGTACCGGCACGCCGCAGGCCATGGCTTCGAGCACCACCCGGGGACCTCCCTCATTAAAAGAAGGCATAACTAAGATGCGGGATTGATTCATCAGGCGGGCGGTTTCACGGCTATTTTCGGCCCATCCGTGGATTGTGACCCGGTTTCCCAGCCCGCGGCGGCGGATGTGTCCGGCCAGCCAAGGACCCAGCGGGCCGGCGCCGACGATCACCCCCGTGAGGTCGGACACCGTCAGCGCATCGAGAAAGAGCCCGAGTCCTTTGTTGTGTTCCCAGCGGCCAGCAAACATGAGATCGTACCGCTTGGCTTCGTCCCGGGCACAAAACACATCCCGATCAATATATAGGGCCGGAATGTAGCGGATTTTGTCGGCGCTCACGCCGGCTTTTTTGAGAAACTCGGGAGTCTCGCGCCGATTAATGACTCGCACCATGCTGGCGGGTCGCGCATCCCACCGGGCGGCAACGCGCATCCAACGGCAGTACAGCCATTCTTTTGCAGTTGCCGCCTTGGGATAGCCGGGAATGTGCATGATTTCGAGTACATAGGGAACCCCGGTTATGCGCCGAAGGATCCGGGCCGCAATGCCATTGTAAAATGGCGGAAATTCGTGAACCGTCATGAGGTTGAATTTTCGTTTCCGGAACAAGCGGAGTGTCGCAGATATAAAACGAAACGGATACAGGACAAGCGTCCCGGAGATGCCATGCACATGCGTGTTGCCGAACAGGATCAGCTCCCCCCGCACGCGCGCCGGAGCAATCATGTCGATCCGATCCCAGTGGGTATGGAACTCTTCAAGTGTCTGATACAGCGCGTTGCGCTCCCCGCGGAGAAGCCCCTGGACAGCGCCCAAGCCTGGCAACATGAAAAGATTATGCATGGGTCAGAATATCCATCGTTTGAACGCACATGGTTTGAACGTCAAAGCGCTCCGCTGTTATTTTGCCTTCGTGAATGAACCGCTCGCGCAATTCATCGACTTGCCAGATGCTTTTAACCGCTTCGATGAGATTAAATTCGTCGTTGTATTTGACCAAAAACCCGTTCTCTCCCTGGCGGATCAATTCGCGATTGCCACCGACCGCCGTGCTCACGACCGGGACGCCGCAGATCATGGCTTCGAGAATCTGATGCGAGAATCCCTCATAGCCCGTGTTGAGCACAAACATGTCCGATGCGGCAAGATAAACAGCCAGTTCCGAAGGCGTCTTGGCGCCGACCAGATAGACTTTGCGATCCATATTCAAGTTGCGGACCATGGCTTGGAGCGCTTTGAAATCGGGACCCTCCCCGACGATCACCAATCGGCAGAATTGATTGAGCGCCAGAAGCTGGGGCATGATTTTGATCAGCATCCGAAATCCCTTCCACGATACCAGCCGTCCCGCCGAGAGAACGATATTGCCCGAAATGCCGATCTGTCTGCGGGCTTCCTCTTTGGAAACTCCCGCGGGACGAAGCGTAACCCCATTGTAGATCACATGGATCCGCTCCTGGGGAACGCCCCATCCCCTGACAAGAGCGGCAAGGTATTGCGACGGCACGATCACGCCATCGGCCCTGCGGCAGATCGCCTTCTCCAGGAAAGCTAAAAATCCGATCCATCCCGAATGCCGCGCTTTCTGAAAATCATCGATGAGCAAACCCGTTTTCCCTTTTTCGACTGCGATTTGCCAAGCGTAATCGCCCGGCACCCTGACAAATACCTTTTTGTGCCATACCCACCCGGAGACGAGCGATACTATTCCGCCGTTCAGCATGCTCAAAGCGTAGAGCGTATCATGTTTGGAGGCCTGAAAAAAAACATTCAATCCGTAGAAAGCGTGCCGGAAAAACCACGGCCATTTTCGCCAGATGCGGATAACCCGAAAGGAGAGCCGGCTATCATCGGGCACGTTCCATGCCGATGAATACGTGACAACCGTCACCGGCACATCACTCGAAAAACGCTGCGCAATCGCCGCGGTATACGAAGCCGGTCCGCCGATATCGGGCGGATAAATGCCGGTGACGATGAGTATGCGTCGGTTTTTCACGAAAAAAGATTAAATACGATGATATGCCAGACGGCCGCCACTCCGTCTTTCCAGTTAATTTTCTTTCCTTCTCCGTACGTGCGCCCCCGATACGAAATACCGACCTCATAGACCCGCAGATGGCGCTTGGCGATGAGCGCCGTCAATTCCGGCTCGATGCCGAACCGCTCCGAAGTCAAGCGCGGCGCGATCGCCTGTATCGCTTCCCGGGTGAAGATCTTGAAACCGGTTTCCATATCCGAAAGATTAAGGCCGGTCAGCAGATTGGAAAGGAACGTAAGCCATCGGTTGGCAACATAATGCGAAAAATAGAGCACGCGACGAGGAAATGCGGTAACAAATCGCGATCCGTAAACGACGTCGGCATCACCATCCAGGATCGGCTGGATGAGCAGAGAATAATCAGCCGGATTATATTCCAAATCGGCATCCTGAATGATGACAAGATCGCCCGTGGCATGCGCAAACCCGGTTCGGAGCGCCGCGCCTTTGCCCCGATTGCACTCATGATACAGCACGCGATAGCGATGGGCATCAAGGCCTTCAAGCATGTGGCGCGTTCCGTCGGCGGAACAATCATCGATCAGGATGATTTCTTTTTCCACTCCAGGAAGTTCAACGGCCTCGATGCGCCGCAAAACCTCCGGCAAGGTCGCACGCTCATTATACACCGGGATAACAATAGAAAGTTTCTTGGTCATGAGGCGATTATTCGGTTATACACCGCGCGCATCTGGTCGGCAATGACCTTCCAGTCGTAGCGCTCGCGGACAAGCGTCAGAGCGCGCTCCCTGATCCGGGACCGGAGTCCGGTATCGGCGCACAGACGCTCGATTTTTTTGGCAATGTCCTCCGGGTCGGTCGGAATACAGAAAAGCCCGGTTTCGCCGTCGGTCAGAAACTCCGGAATGCCTCCAACGGGGGAACCGACGACCGGCACGCCGCAGGCCATGGCTTCGAGGAACGCAGTCCCCAGCCCCTCGGAAAGAGATGGCCGGACGAAGACGTCGGCCACGGCCAGGTATTCCGGCAACCGCTCCGGCGCAACCATACCTACAAACACGACTCGGTCCGTAACGCCGATAACGTCAGCAATCGTGCGCAAATGGTTTTCCTGATCGCCAGCGCCGACAAGCACAAGTTTGGCCTCCGGCAAATGCTTGAGCGATTGGACGAGATACTCAAGGCCGTTTTTTTTGACCAAGCGGGAAATACTGATGATAACATTCCGGGCAGACGAGAGCCCAAGTCGCGCACGCGCGTTTTCCAAAGCATTACCGGACGACCGATCGTGAAATATCTGGATATCAACTCCGTTGGGAATAACCTGGACAGATGCTTCCGGACACATGGCCAGCACCTGCCGCTTCAAATATTCGCTGATAACCGTGCAGGTATCCGCGCGGCGAAGAATCAGTCGCCGGAAAAATCGAACCAGAGCGGGCTGACGGGCAAGATCCTTGCCCTCTTGCAGAGTCACCATGAACGGGACCCGCGGGAAGAACCAGGTGAGCATCCAACCGGCGCCTGCGGCCTGGGAAGCTTGGTAGGCATGGATGGCATCGTAGTGGCCGGCCAAGAGGCACCGGACTCCCCGCCAAAAAATCGCCAAGGGCAAAAAGTTTTTTGGCAAAAAAAGCCGTCCCATCTGCCACCCGCTCCCCACCCGAAACACGGTGACGTTTCCTATCTGTTCCTGCGCGGGAAGATCGCGCCGCACACGCGCCGTAATGAGATCAAACGAAAAGTCGGGCAACCGATCGGCAATGTTCCGAAGCGCGAGTTCGGAGCCGCCAATGAGAGGAAGATAGGCCGTCGAGAGAAGCAATATGCGCTTTTTTTCGGACATGAAAGCAAAAACGAGGCTCATTGATACCCCAATAATCCTGTGGTATTGTACAAAATATGGCGCGAGAAATCAATTCGACAGAAGCACTTGAAAACCCGATATCCAATGCGTCCTCGAGCGCCGTTCCCCTTCCCGCTATGAAACGACGGAGTATTCTTTTCGTCGTCACCCAGTCGGAGCTCGGAGGCGCCCAGCAATTCTTGAGTCGAATCACCCAGCTCCTGGACCGGACAAAGTTCAATCTGATCCTAGCCGCCGGCCCCGACGGCGGCCACGAACTTCGTCGTGCCATGCCGGCCGATGTATCCTATCGGATGCTCAAACACCTGCGCCGCGATCCCCACCCTTTGGCCGACGTTCGGGCAATCTGGGAATTGCGGCAGCTCATCAAACACTGCCAGCCGGATATCGTGTTCCTGAACAGCTCGAAAGCGGGCTTTGTCGGATCCTTTGCCGTTCGCATGTGGCCCTTGAAACCGCAGCCGACAGTGATGTACCGCATCGGCGGATGGACATTCAACGATCCCTGGCCGGCGTACAAGCGCCTGGGCTACCGCTTGCTGGAACGCATAAGCGCTCCCTGGAAAGACATCATCATCGTCAACAGTAAACATGACTATGGCCAGGCGCGCGACCTCGCGATCAAGCCCCGCCGAGAATTGGTTCTCATCCACAACGGAATTAATCCCTACCTGGACTTTTTGAGCCGCGAAGAAGCACGAACCGAACTCCTGGGCAGAGCGGGCCTGACCCAGCCGCCCGCCTTTCTGATCGGGACGATCGCTCACTTATATCCGGCCAAGGACCTCGCGAATTTCATTAAGGCGATGGCGCATGTTTCCTCGTCCGCTCACGCAGTCATCATTGGCGAAGGAGCGTTGCGCAAGCAGCTGGAAACACTCATCCAGCAATTACGCCTGGGGCATCGGGTATCGCTGATCGGAAAACTAGATTCGGCATATCGCTATCTGCCCGGCCTTGATACATTCGTGCTTTCTTCCCGCAAGGAAGGATTCCCCTGGAGCGTGCTCGAAGCAATGGCCGCCAAGGTTCCTGTTGCCGTAACTCGAGTCGGAGCTGTTGAAGATCTGATCACTCCGGAACGAAACGGGCTGGTCGTGGAACCGGGGCGGCCGGAACAGCTGGCCAGGGCCATTGACCGCCTTTTGGGCGATGAGCGCTTGCGGCGGGAACTGGCCATCCAGGCACACCAAACGATTATCAATGAATTCAGTATCCGCCATATGGTGGATCGCTATGAGCGCCTTTTTACGGCGCCATACCAGAAGAACTGACGTCGGCAACAAGAATCCATCTCAATAATGCTTGATCACGTCGTAGTGATCGGGAGTGTTCCGAACAAAAATCATGATGTGGCCATCCCGATAGACCAAGGGCCACTGCGGATCGGCGAGCATACGAGCCACAAACTTTTGCGACCAGGGCGTACTGTCGTCGTAATCCCAGAAAACATACTGTATCCGGTAGTAATCCGCAGAACGTTCCCACGTTGCGGCATGTTCCTGCATGGGAATATAGATCCGTTGGATAAAATCTGCCGGATACGCCTCCGGACGGCCATCGATGAACACCGGCTCCTCGGGCATTTTCCAAATAAGAAAACTGCCGATATCGAAATTATTGAACATCGGACCCTTCAAGTTCCGAGAGTGGACAAAATCAACCGCTTGCTGGGCCCCCTCGGGAATTTTCAGTCCGAAATTTGCACCCGGTTGTATCTCTGCCGAGGGCTGGCGGGTAACGATACTGTAGATAAAGCCCAAGATGACGATTCCCGCCGCAGCTTTCAGAGCCGGCTTCGCCGCCGGCCAGGAACGGGAGTTGATATGGGACATGGCAGCCGGAAGCATCACCAAGGCGAAAACGGGAAAGTTTCTCACCATCATAAGCGCCATCACGGCCGAGGCCACGGTCGAGGTCAAGGCAAAAAAGTGTTCCCGCCACTGCCGATAGTTGAGTGCAAAAAGCCAGCACGCGGCCGCGATGCCCGCGTACAAAGCTCGGCTGGTGAACTGCGGATAGTGGTATGCGGCAAGGAAAAAGGGCGACTTATTTTCTACGATAGAATAGCCATAATTCCTCCACACAAGGAACGGCTCCAGAGCGCCGCGCCAGGAAAACGGATTCACGAACAACGCTGCAAGGATGGCAATGCCAATGATTACCCGCCGATCGCCCCAGGAGAAACGCTCCCCACGCAGATACGTCCCGACGAGAAACAGCGTATACAGCATCGGCCCAAGAAAAAAATAGATGTGCGTGTTCACCCACATGACCTGGACCAGTGGCAGAGACCACGCCAGGGCCGGTAAACGATAGAGAACAAAAAGATACCAGCCGAGAAACAAAAAACTGAACATCTCCGGCCGCACATCGGTGCGTTCGGCAAGAATCGCGAATGCCACCAACGCAACGAGCGTAGAAGAAAACGACGACTCCCGCCGATAGCACGCAAAGAATGCCAGCCCGAACGCGGCGGTCACAATGCCGGCTTTGACGACGATCAGGCCCTTCAGCCCAATCGCCAAAGTACCGAGAAACATGAGGACTTCGGCGAACCAATGGTGATTAATAAAAGGAAAGTCCGGAGCCGTATAGGAAAACTCGTTGACTCCGGGCACATGGCCGGTCTGCCAAATAATCCTACCCAGGGTCAGATGGCGTCCGATATCCTGATTGATCGACGTGAGGGTATGAACGCACGACACGAAAACGAGCGCAAAAAGCACTGCCACCAGAGCTGCGCCGATACCGTCAAAAGTTTTCGATGGTTGTATAGAATTCTTCATCGCTCAAAGCCGGATTTTTCGAAGCGCGAAAATATCCGTTCGCCGTCGCCAGATCGCCTTTTTTGAAATACGCATACCCCAGGGCAAACTGGAGCTGGACATCTTGCGGCGATGCGCCATAGGATTGCGTGATCGCGCGGATCGCTTCATCCGGATTTCCCTGCTTGGATTCGCTCATGGCATATACCACGAGGAATTTCGGCTGGGGATCATAGCGAAACTCCTGCCAGGCGACCTGGGCCGACCGGTCGTAGCGCTTCAACTGGAAGTACATTCTGCCAAGATTGGAAAGCGCATTGATGTAGTGGGGTTCGATGGCAAGGGCTTTGAGGTACCACTGTTCAGCCGCGGCGTACTGACGGTCATGCTCGGCGAGAATGCCCAAACTGTCGAGCGTCGGCAAATGCTCCGGCGCCGCTTCGTACGATGCCCCAAGCAGCGGCCGCGCCTTGTCCCACTGTCCCGTTTGGAGATACAAAACAGCAAGATTTGTCTTGGCATGCACGCTTTGGGGAGCCGTGACAAGCATGTCCTGGAATAACGCCTCGCGGCTGTGCCAAACGACATTGCGATCAATGATGCGAATACCATATGCCAAGCAAAGCGTGCCTGCGAGAAAAAACCATACCCTGCGGTAGCGCCACGACATTAGATGGTCAAGCGCCGCGGCGGCCGCGATGCACAATGCCAGCGAGGGCATGTAGAACGCGCGTTCGGCCATGATCGTACCAATCGGAAAGATAAAATTCGAAACCACGAAAAACGTCGCCAGAAAAAACACGGCCGCAAATCCCATGAATGAGCCGCGCGTTCGCGGCAGGCACAAGAGCGCAACCAGCACAGCAATCACGATGCCTCCAGCCAACGCCGGGCCGTTCAAAAGCGAATGAACCGCTGTGACCTGATTGTAGGAGTAATCGGCCGAAAGATGGAGCGGTACCCATGTTTTCCAGACGTACAACGCAAGAATCTTGAGGGCCGACCATAGGCGAACCCCCGGTGAAACCGACTTGAGCGGATTATAGATGCCGTCCGCATCGTTGGCCAAGAAGTTCCGGCCTAAGGCGATTGCCCGCAACGCAAGGTACATAACCCCCGATGAAACGAAAGCCAACCCCTTGCGCACAGCCTCGCGCCAGCGGGGCGCGCTCTCTCGCCACAAAAGAAAAGCGATCACCGGCGTGATGCCAATCGCGCTTTCTTTTGACGCCAAGGCGCAAAACAAGAGAACACTCGCGCTGATGTATCGGCGCTCCAGCGTCAGCAACAGCGACCCGAGCGAAAATCCGAACGCCAAAAGATCCGCCCGTCCGACAATGGATGCCACGGCTTCGACATGGATCGGCAAAAAGAAAAACAAAACCGCCGAGAGCCCTGCGACGCGCCGGGAACCAAAGAGCCGCACAAGAAGAAAAAACACCAAAGCCGAATTGGCCGCATGGAGAATCGTGTTGACCACATGAAACGAGAACGGGCCTTTTCCGAATATAAAGTTGAACGTAAAAGACACAAGCGTCAACGGACGATAGAGTCCCGTCTCCGGCTGAAGGTAATGATAGGGAAGGATAAACTGCTTTGGAATGGCGCTCACCGAGAGTACGGTCGGATTCTGATTAATGACCCACAGGTCGTCGTAGACGAAATCCCCGCCAAGCGCGTTGCCGAAGAACACAAACCCCATCGCGAGAAATATTCCGAAGACTTTCCACCACGCAATCTCCTTGTGTGCAGACCGATGTTCGCTCATATTGAAACCTATCTCACTACTGCCCTTTCGTCTGCGATCCCAGAATTCTGGCTGCAAAAATCGAATAGCTCGTCAGCATAGTGGTGACTATGCTTCCTCACTCTTCGGTTTTTTCGCTCAGAATTCTGGGATTTCGACATGAAAAGCATTATTGAGATAGGTTCTAGATTCCTCGTACTAAGCTTATCATGTGGTCAAGCGCAGCGCGCTCCGAAACAGTGGGCGGACGAGTGCGCCGGGCGGCATCGCGCAGATATGCGCCGAGAACCCGATCAATAGCTTGGATGTCACGGCCATCTCCCCGTATCGGTGCCTGCATGGCTTTTTCAAAATAATCCACCGCCTGCGCCACATTGCCCTCGTCTAAGCTTAAAAATGCCAGACTTCGATAGATGCTCCGGAGATTCCTGCCGTACCGTTCATAGTGCGCCGCATGTTGGTAGTGGAGGCGAGCACCTGATAGATCGCCGTTTTTCCATGCAAGTTTGCCTAAAATATTCTCTGCGAAGGAATACCCCGGGTAGCGGGCAACTGCCGCTTCGGCTTCTTGCCCAGCCGCAGCGTAGTTCCGTTCTGCAAGATACAGATTCGCGAGATTTGCGCGAGCCCAGGCGCTGCGAGGCGATAACCGTGCTGCGGCAAAGATCAGCGTCCGGTCATTGTGCCACATAGCGCTCGTCCGAACAATCCGATAGCCGTACCACGAAAAAATCACGGAGAACACCAACCCGAGCGCGATGTTTTTCTTTAGACCCCATCTCAATATTGAGGTGGGGTCTAGTCCCCCCGATATCCGATCGACGCCAAGGGCGACAACCATCACCAAAGAAATCGAAGGAAAATACCACCAACGCTCGGCGAAGCTTCCGCTGGTTGTAAACCAGCCGTTTGAAACGAAAAGGGCCGAGCATAAAAATATAGCACTAGGTATTTGCAAACGACGATCCGACCGGAACAACGCAACCGCAGAACCGACCACAAGCAGGATACCCAACAGCGCAAGCGGAGAACCAAGAGGATTGGTTACCGGCGCAATCTGTGAAAAAGAATAATCAGGCGACAGCGTCGCCGGATAGACACTCGCGACAACATATCGGCCGATATTTGAAAAACCCGTGAACAACTTTACCGGAAAGTGAAGATAGGCCATCGGCGCGGTGACCGGATCGAAACTCAAATGTCCGAACGCATAGGTTCCCAGAACCAGCCAGCGCAACATAAAATACACACCTGCCGGAACAACAAAATACAGCCACGTCCGAAGAGCAGGAACGATAGCGCGATATTCGATCAGGAGCAGGAGCCCGGCTACGGGAAGCATCACGAGAGCGAATTCCTTGCTCACAAGCCCCAGAAAAAAGGCCGCGCCGCTCCATGCGTAGTTTTTTCTGAACAGGAGGCATAGTGCTGCCAGCATGCTACAAGCACTCAAAAGGTCCGCTCGTCCGACAATCGACGCCACCGGTTCGACATGAATCGGCAAAAAAAGAAAAAGAACTCCCGCATACCATGCCACTCTTGGACGGGAGATCATTCTAACCAAATATACCAACAATGCTGCATTGAGCGCATGGAGCGCGATATTGACAGCGTGGAGAGGAGCGGTTGCACCAGAAAGTAAAAAGCTCGCCCAAAATGAAACCAGAGTCAATGGACGATAAATGCCCGTATCCGGACTGTCCGGCCACCAAGGCTCGGCCATGATCCGAAAGAACGCACTCGGTTGGCGCAGTTCGGCCCTTTTTTCAACAACCACATGATCATCCAAGGTATACCCATTGCCCAGCGTAGTGGCAAAAAGCGCAACACTGACCGCAAGACATACCAGCCAGACACGCATCATGCCAAAGGGTTTGTTCTGAACATTCATGACCTTAGAGAGTTTTAAGCGCCGCTTGGAACTTTTTGACAAGCTCGTCATCGCCGGCGGCATAGTGCAAGCCAATCATCCACGCTTGGCGCGCCTGGACACTGTGGCCTAAGGCACGCTCGACGATGCCGATGTTATAGTAGGCGCCGATATTCTCGGGCTGAAGATCCCGAAGTTTTTCCAATGCTTCCAAAGCGCCGGTCAGATTGCCCTGTTGGGCATAGATCGCCGCGATATTCGTATAGGCATAGGGAAATGACGGATCTGCCTGGAGCGATTGTTTATATAATTCCAACGCGCCGGCAATATCGCCGCGGTCCCGCAGGATATTTGCAAGGTTATAATAGGGAGCCGGCTGAATATCGTTGGCGCCGATCGCCCGCCAGTAGAGTGCCTCTGCTTCGGTCAGACGGCCGCGATCGGAATAATAGTTGGCAAGATTGTTCAGGACGCGCACATTCCGAGGTTCATAGCGAAGTACATCCTGATAGAAACGTCCGGTATTGCCCCACACGACATTTCGCCGAATAGTTTGAATACATAAAAAACCGCCGTAGGTAACCGCACCGGCAAGCAATCCGTACGCCGCCGGCCTGCGCCACATCCAAAGACGCTCAAACAAAAGCGCACCGTACCAGCCGACCAGCGTGCAAATGCCAAAAAGCGAAAAGTACAGCCAGTGCTCATAAATGAGGGCATTAATCGGCACAATACCGGAGGTCGGACCGAGATTGATGAAAAACCAGCTGGACGCAAAAAACCAAAGCCGAAAAGGCGAAACGCCGGTGTGACGGGTTATTTTTTCCTGGCGATAAAGATGCGCCAGCCACCAGATCAAAAGACCCAAGCCAAAAAGCGAGATCCACACCGGCCACTGAAGAAGCGAAGTATTCACCACAACATCGCGCTCCATGTGCAAGCCGGTCGGTACGACGATCAGGCGCGCATACACGGCAAGCACATGGAAAAACGTGTACAAACGGTACGCAAGGTGCTCGGTGTAGACATTCGCCCGCTGGTAAAAGTTAAGCGTATTTTGAAAATTGAGCGCCGTCAGACGCAAGACACCGTAACCCAACGAGATGGCAAAGTGGGGCAAGACCCGCACAATGGATCGTTTCATCGCCAAAACGAAGGGCTCCCGATACACACAACAAGCCAGGAATACGGTCGCATACAACGGAAAGAGAACCGCAGTTTCGCGGCTCAAAAGCGCCGCAACGGCAAGGGCGCACGAGATCCAACGACGGTCATGCATAAGTGCGACCAACGCGCTTACCATCAGAAAAACCGAGAGCGGATCGCCTCTCCCGGAAACATAGGCAACGGCCTCCGTTTGCAACGGATGAATCAAAAAGAGCATGGCGGCGATGAACGCGGCCGACCGTTTACGTAAAAATCGTTCCAGGAGATACAACACCAAGCACGCATTCGCAATATGCAAACCATTGCCGACGAGATGATATCCGAACGGTCGCGAGCCATGGAGCGTATAATCGAGAGAAAAGGTCAAAAAAAGCAGCGGCCGATAGTAGTTCGAGCGCAAGCCAATACCCGCCAAGGTATCATGGGTGAATAAAAAGCGCGTATGCTCCCATGAAATCTTATGCACAACGGGATTATTGACGATCCAATCGTCGTCATCCCAAAAAAGCGGATTCTTGAGATTCGGGGCATACAGCGCAAAACCAGCGACAATAACAATACCAAAAAGAAGCGCCCTCGTTCTATGGTGCATACGTGACTAAGCATACAAAACTCTTTCCCTTGCGTCTATATGAATCGGGCCTGTGAAACGCAACGAACCCCCATCATGGGGGGTTCGGCAAAGAAGCGCTCAGTACGCAAGCGTCACGCCGATACTTCCGGAACACTGCGCTTGGTAGACTTTGATCCCGCCATCTACCAGACGACCGTACGTCATGGCAGCCGTGAGGGTGTACTGTTTGGCAATGGGAGCAGCCGGCAGCGTGAGGGTAACCATATTCGAACCATCCGGCAACTTCAAGGAAGCGTCGATATTCGGTCCGACCTTGACGTCGTCTTTGGGGGATACCGTCCACCAAATTTGCCGCGCGGCACTGTCGATACCTCGATAGTCAAGGCGAGCGGAGTTTTCAGCGATGCTCGGACTTATGTACCGTACCGATCCGCTGACAGTGCATGTAGCAGGACCTTTGAACTGAGCATACCATCCTTGTGTCAATGTCGTACCAGGAAGGTGCACATAGGTGGGAGTTGGTGTCGGGGAAAGCGAAATGACGGGAAGCTCGGTGCCTGATGTGCCAGGAACAGACGAAACATGTCGTTTACCTGCAAGTCCCCATATAATAACGCCAAGCCCAACAATAACGAGAACGGCAGCTACTTTTGATCGATAATTCATGGGTTTAATCTACTACAAAACCATCTTCTTTTCAACTCAAAACACCCCGTGAGGGGTGTTTTGAGTTTCTGGTCATCCCAGAGCGGGAGCCAGCGTACGAGGGCTTACTGGAAGACGACCCTGGTACCATTGATCGGCAAGTTCTTCAGGATATTTGCCGTAGCACCATTGGATTCGTTTCTTCCACCGCCACCCTTGTCGGTCCAGCAAACCAGCGAGCCATTGCTTGTAGTGACTTGACCACAAGCGTTGTCTGCACCGGCATCGTTCTTCACGAACACCTGGACGAAGTCTGCCGCCCTGCCGGTGTTCGAGTTAAACGGCTTGGAGAATCCTGTCACCGTGTTCAAGCGCAATACGAAGGTGTTCGATGAACCGGCAGGAATTTCGATCGACTGGTTGCCTGCTACATCTTGGAACCTCATTGAGAGGGAAGCAAGGTTGTTGGCAGTACCAGGCGTGTTGAATTCCGTATCGGTACCACTCGTCAAGCTTCGAGTCGCCACCAACTGGTCAACCGATGAACCAGAAGCATCGGTGACCCTGCGAAGGTCGAACCCAAGTTTCGTGGTAGCAGCGGCAGTACCAGAAGCGGTGATACCGAATCTGACCGAGCCGGACGCAGCACCCGTCGCACCGTCGAAGAAGACAGTCGCGCCGTCAGCCTGCGAACCGATCGCATCCACCTTGAACTTCAGGACTTCCTGACCAACAGCAATCGTGGTCGCCGGAGTGCTGATATAGGTGAACTGCGGGTATGACCGATAGACGTACATCGCGTTAGCGCCCACATTGACAACTGCAGCAGCGCTGCCGTCAATGACCGTTCCGGAACCTTCACCGACTGCGCGGAACTCATCCGCGGCTCCGCCGGAGAAGTCGATCGAGAAGTTGACGCCCGTCTTGCGGAAGAGCGTGCTTGCTGGCTTGACGTTGGCAGTCACAGTCAAGTACAGCACACCATCCTTCGGAACATACGGACGGCTGTCACCACTGAAGCTGAACGACGTAGATGCCGTGCTACCACCAGAAGGTACGAAGCCCTGGGTCGCAGTGACAGTCTGGCCGTTCTTGTTCAGGTAGGAGACAGTCACGGAGTCAATGTTATTGACAAGCGTGTTGCTGCCCGTAGTCGTGTAGAGGTTCAACGTCTCAAGGTAGAAACCTTCGAGCGTCGATGTCATCTTGAACTTCGAATACGGAGCGCCCTGCTGGTTCCAGTAGACTGGAGCCGCGGCCGGCGTATCGGCGGCAAGGGCCGGAGTCAAGGTACCTGAGGCAAACGACGAAACATAGGTCGTATTGCCGTTGGTTCCGTTCACAGCGGCGTTGCCGGCATTGATCGAATTTGAATTCTGGTCAATGGCCGTGACATCGCTTGTAGCGGCGATATCGAAGCTCAACGCATCATACTGTCCGGATACAGCGTTCGTGGACAAGTCAACCTGGACCAGCAGTGTCTTGGTAGAACCAGCTGGGACCGCCCAGTTCAAACTGTCGAACTTGGCAGTGCTGGTGTTGTTAGACAAATTGTTGGTCGTCGGGTTGCTCGAGATAACCTGGCCGGTCTCACCATCAACCAAGCGGATTGCGGAGGTAAGTCCGCTCACCGTGATGTTCGAGTCAGCACCGGTCGCGGCGCTCTTGGTCATAGTCGGCGAAGACGACGCAGGGTCGCTGTCACCCACATAACCTGTCAGCGTTACGCTGGAAACATTCAACGGACTGCCTTGCGAAGAAGCAAAGCTGAAACCGACAACATTGACGTTCTTGGTTCCCTTCACAAATCGGCGCAAACCGCTGGAGGGGTTACCCGCCAAGGCAAGCGCGAGAGACGAACCGCGAACTGTCAGGTTGTTTCCCGACACGTTGCCAGAAGGCACAATGTCAGAGCTGGTAACGGCGGTATTGGTGTTCGCATAGCGAGCAACCGTCAAACTGCCACTAGAACCAGCTTGCGTTCCATAACCAACCAGGACAGCCTTAATGACTGCGCCGCTGGCGATGTCGCCTGTTTCAGAGGTCGTGCTGTCGACTTTCACGTCACCGACCACCGCAAGGTGCAAGGTTTGACCAGCATTGATATTGAACGTATCAGTGAAGGTCTTTTTAGCACCCGTAGCGCCGTCCGGGCAGGAGACGGTATCCGAGGTGGTGAACGAAGAACCATCGGCAGGACCAACCAGTGCCAGACCGGTGTCGCGATTGATGATCTGGACGTTCTGAAGATCGGGCCAACCGTTGGTCGTATCGGCATTGTTATCGTAGGTGCCGTTGCCAGTATCATCCATACAAAGGGTGACCTGGTGCTGGCGCAACTCGATGTTCGCCGCCGAAGACATATCGAAGTCAAGGAAGTGCGTCTTGGTCGTTGTCGTCGAAACATTGCTCGCGGTCGGACCGACGAAGGACAGCGTCAAGACACCGCCTTGCAAGGTCAAAGTCTGACCGGACGAACCAGCGCTCAAGTTGTTCGTGACCGACATGCCGAAGCCAAACTGGTCGCCGACGGCAAGCAAGTCAGAAGTGGTCTCGAGGTAGAAGTTGACCGTGTCAGCCTTCTTGCCTGCAAGATCCGTATATACCTTGAAGATTCGGTTGTCACCCTTGGCAATCGTGTACGGGCTGGAACCGAAGTCGAAAACCGCGTAACCACCCGAGGTCATGTAGCCGCTGGCAACTTTGGTGCCATTGACTTCGATGCTCAGGTTAGTCATATCGGTCGACTTGATCGTACCAGCGTTCAAGAGTTGAACATGGTAGATTTTTGCGCCTTCCGTGTTGGCGGTAAGCTTGAACTCGGCAACTTCAGCATGGGACTGGCCAACGTTGGGGTTACCAAGCGAGCCAGAGTTGTCGATCTGCACCACGCCACCGTTTTGTCCACTGACGGTGAAGTTGTTGCCCGCAACCGGGAACGAACCACCGACCGTGCCACTGGTCAAGCTGATGTCGGATGACGAATCAACTGCGAAATAGTTGACATCACCCTGTGTCGCACCTGATGTGCTCATGTCAGCAACCACCGACAGAACCTTGCTCCCGTTAACAGCAATATTGAGGTTCGAGAAGGTGACACTGCCATCAGCCGAAGACGGCGTGCGGCCGGAAGTCAAACGCTGTGCCCCATCAAAGAGGTAAACATTTGAGAAGTCCGATGTCTTACCAGGGCCGTGTCGAACGACACGCACACTGGCCAGCGTGCCAGTACCAGAAAGGTTGAGTTTCAAGTAGGTGACGCCGTTAGCTTTTCCGGTGATCGTAGCCGGTGCCGGGTTATCCGACGCCAAGCTTACGTTGACCGAACCGGGAGCAGAGCTCGGGGAAACCGTGACTCCTGCTCGAGTGTAGTTCGGAACCTGGCTTGCCGAAGTGTAATCGGAACCCTTCGGATACCAGTTGAACTCGTTGTTGTTGATGCAGAAAACCTTGTTGAAGAAGTTTGGATCTGCGGCAACTGCGGCAGCTCCGGTGACATTCACCCAGTGGAGCATGCCGGTGTCTTCACCGGTTACTTCGACACCGTAAACTTTTCCGTCGTTGGTTTCACAATTTGTGAAGAGGCCAGATGTCGGAAACGCATCGCGGGTTGCCGGAGCAACAGACTTTACTTTTGCGAAACCACCAAGGTGGCCGTAAAAGTTGAAGATAACCGGATTCAAGAACAAGCGCTTATATCCGGGTTGATTCACAATGTAGATGTCCGGATCAGCGGAACCGATCGCACTGATAGTATCGCCTTCGTGAAGGCCATAGTCACCAGGAGTGGCGGCGCTTGCCGGAATCAACACCGCAAATCCAGCCAACGACAGAACTGTCGTCGCCATTGTAACAGCGGCGGAAACCTTTTTGAGGATTCCAGCCGTTCGTGTTGATACGTAACTCATTATTTATTGATTAGCCCCGAACTGCAGCTGCAGCATCAACCCCCTTTCGGAAGTGACGCATCGACCAGCTACAGTTCAGAAATTTAGTTTGCTCACTTTTTATACGCTCCTAACGCTCACTTCTCTCACAAAACCCGGTGTTTAACCGAGCGGGATCTTGAACTTGAGATATCCTCCGCGACTTTCGTTGCGGCTGCTTCTGTGATTTTGCGTTCGACCAAATGCACATCGGCCGGACATCCTGTCGACTCCAAGATCCTCCATAAATAACACGCATGAAGAATAATTCCTGCTCTCACCAATACAAAGCACGTGCAACATTATTTTCATTGCTGGATATGCATAAATTTTCAACGTTCTTTCCCTTGAACTCCCCGCCATTCTTCACAAAACATTCCCTCATGAAGAATGGCGGAAAGACCAACAAAGGGTCGTCAGTTCATGGTAAACAAAAAATAACCAAAAGGCAACGCTGGTTATCTACAGGGGCACATGATACTGAATGGTGCATATTTTTAGCCACTTCTGGGCATTTTCGCTCTATACCCGAGATGGTGGCTATTCCTCCCCATAGTTTACCAAATAAAGGCCTAAAAAGTCAATAAACCAGCCATCGACGACAGGGGCCCTCCATATATCTTAGGTACAACCTTCTAGCCATAAGTATAGTCCCTGCAAAAATGGAAACAATAGTAAAATTGTGGATAAAACAAGTTTTTCGATCAAATCACGGTTCCAGACCAAGGCTGTTCACGGATTTCGGCGTACCCAAGATGATGCCACCCGAAGCGTCGTGGCCATTTTTCCGAAGTCCAGTATTGGTGCCCCAATTATCCCGAGTGCCGGGACGAAACGGATCTCTGCGCTCCATCGATGCTTTTTGAGCGTTATCTCCGGCGTACCAGCCAATCGTACAGTCCACGGAATCTCTCATATACCCTGTCGTATCCTTGAGAATAATTCGCTCGCCGACATTATTGAGGCCCCCTTTGCCGAAACTTGCAACCATGTCAGCCGATATGTCGGAAATAGTCTGATCATCGGTTCGCTCGACAAGGTAATAGCCATGAGGGGGAATGGCTCCCTGAAGAACAACGCTCGGACTGCCATCATCAGCCGCAAGTACCCAACCTCCCAAGGAAACGGTTCTGTCTGTCGTATTATAGAGTTCCAACCATTCATCAGCCGCTGAAGCCTGGGTCCCCATCCATCCGATTTCGTTGATGACGACGGAGAGTGACACTGCATGTGCCTCAATACTTGGCAGTGGTGACACAGATACCAAGGTGCTTGGTGACAGTGACATCGACGGATAGGGTGTTGGCTCGTAGGTCTTTGGTTCGTAGCTTTGTTGAGGTATCTGTTGAATATATTCTATTGCGCTTTGTGTTGACGTGGCACTTGGTGACACACTCGGTGTCACTGGTGACACTTCGCTTGTCACATTGTGCCATGGTGTCACCGTTGGTGTCACCATGCTGACACCATGCGTTGGACGCGGCGACATCGTAACGTCGGATCGAGCTGAGATATCTTCGCTGGTCGCATTCGCATCAGAAAGCAATGCCTTATTCTCTGAAGGATGCGAGGTGTCATGATGTACTTTAAGCGAAACGCCGATAAGAATGATGAGAATGGCCGGAATCCCAATATTGAGAATGAGACTGTTTCTGCCCATGAGAAAACGGAGTTATCCACAGGTTTGACCCATGAGGACTTCGCAACCCGCCGCGATGTTTCGGTTTCCCGTGGTCGTGAATTAAGGAGGGATAATAATCCACGATCGACATCCCGGCAGGGTTGTAAAGTTCCCAGCCCAACTCCTTATAGCAAAACGTTCCCGCGCTGGCAAATATCGTTCTAACTTACATGCACCGGAGAGTAGTATACACCGTTGTCGAGGGAGCGTTTTTTGAGTAACCCTTCCCGAATCAATTCTTTTAAATTCCGCTTCACGGTTCGTTCCGACAGATGCGGAAGCGCCTGCATGATATCTTTTGGCCGAACACTGGGAGATCGCTTGATGAAGTCAAATATCTTCTGCTGGTTCAGGCTCAAAGAAATCGAAACAGCGGCGTTTGCTTTTTTTGGTTCCTGTTCCTGACTATTCCGAGTTTCTTTTAAGACGCTCGAACTCCTGATCGGAGGATACCGCCTCAACACTATTTTTACCTTGAGGAGATTTTTGCGTGCAGTCAGGAGAAGGGGAAGCGGAGCCATCTGTAGATACATCAGATCGGTCACCAGATCGAGAAGTCGGTCAACCGAGTGCTGAATGACCTGGAGCGCTGTAGTATATTGTGCGACGTCGGTAGGGGACGTGCTTGGCAGGTCCAGCGATGCAATCATAAAACTCTCCAGATAGCGCTGGGTCTTTTGCAGGTAAAACGCGTCGCGCAGGCGAGCGTGGACACCTGCAAGCGAACATACTGTTTCGGCAACAACGGGGACATACCCTTCTTTCATGCCTTAGAAGATATCGCACTCGCACCCGGCGAGCAAGCGCTCGTGACACTCTCTCCCCGGAGAGAATCTCAGCGCTCGGCCGGTCCGGGAAAAGTCGAGCGAGCGGAATTCCACAAAGCGTTCTGACCGTGGAGCTTCAACCAGTACCACCATTCGGCTCCCCACAAGTACGCCGTGTCAAAGCCGGCCTTTTGGGTGAACTGGAGCATCTCCTGGAACTTTTCCGGATTCATGCGATCCATTTGGGTCGAGATCGGAACATCAACGATGGGTTTCAGAAGCCAGGGTTCGGCGGAAACTTCGATAGCGATGATCGGCTTTTCTCCCCATAACCAACGAGCCAAGCGCTGTTTGGCAACAAGAAACCCCGGCCGCAACGGATAGCGAAAGGGACCGATGTGCTGCTTCCATATATACAGATACACGCTCGTGCCAAAGATATCGCCGTGAGTATAGGCTCCATGCCAGGTGCTCAATTCGCCGCTGTCGGTGAGGAGAATGGCATGACGTGGGTCAAGCGCCCGAACAAGGGCGATTTCTCGTTCCATGAGTTGCTCGTCAAGATCGCCGCAATTCGCTCGACTGAAAAAGGTTAGGTAGGGCTCATTTTCAACCTGCCAGTATTTGATATTCGGGTAATTTTTGTAGCGATTCACAACAACGCGCACATAGGCGAGCAGTTTTTCCTGTCGTTGGTCCTGAGACAACTGGGCGGCCCAGGCGGGAACGTGACATTCCGGCCAGCCCGGCAGTCGCCGACCAACCGCCAAGATGACATCAGCGCCTTTTTGGCGCGCCTGGTCCATTTGAAAGTCAAGCTCATCAAAATGATATGTTCCATCAGCAAGTTCGGTCAGAGGCCAATGGGCAGAAAACCGAAAATGACGAACATGCAGGTCATTCAGCAACGCAAGATAGGTTTTTTTCCAGTCCAATCCAAGCTCGTCGCTATGAAAACGGCTGAACGAAACCCCGTAGATAACTGCCGAAGGATGTCGCGGGTGGAGGGAAAGCGCAAAGAGTCCGACAATCGCCGCCAGCGTGCCGACGACAATTTTCTTTCTTATGTTCACGAAAAAAGAATCATCAAAAATCCTGCAAAAATAGCTACGATGCCGGCCGATTTTCTGATCAAGGCCGAACGACCGGCCTGTTCACGAATTGCTGGAATCCTGTTTCTTAACGCCAGAGCCAAGAGAAAAACAAAAACAAACTGAAAACCGATCATCGCATTCACGATAACCACGTCTCCTTGTTTGATCGCGTAGTACAGGAGAAGAAAGCCAATCCCCACGAGGATTTTATTGAGCACCAGTATGAGTTTTGATCCCGAAGGAATGGTCCTGAACGAAGCTCCGATCTCGTGCCGGATCGATGGAACAACGAGCGCCATACATGCACTGCCTACCAGTCCCATGCGCGTCCAAAAAATCGCGTTAATAAAATCAGCCTGGTTAAAAACCGCCTTCAGAAGCACGAATGACAAGCCGAAAAATAATCCAGATGCTGCATCGAGCGGAAAGGCGCTTTTCCCGGCCCAGGTCAGCACGACAACCCCGATAAGCATCAGGATAAGCGCCAGCGTGCTGATCGGAAGGAAAACCGATTTGAGAATTACAAGAGCGAATATATAGGAAAAAAGGGCATTAAACGTGCCAATCTTGCTTACGACGACCGAAATCTCGCTTCGACGGATGCCCTGATATAAAAACACGAGAGCCGCAAAAAATGCCGCTCCCGAGGCCAGCGCAAGCGCCGCCACGGAAAAGGACACCGCACCGACCCCAAAGGGAACGAGTACAATCGCGCTCATGCTCAACGCCGAAACCCAGAATGCGTAGACAAAAGGCTTGGGAATAGGCGCGGTGAGAAGATACTTGTCGACGACGAAAGACGCGGCGTTAATCGCATACGCCAAAAGGGCGACGCCCATCCACCATGCTGGTTGCGAACTCGGCAAAACCATGAGGTTCACTCCGGATATATAAACCCACGCTCCCGTATGATCTTAGCATACTCCAGCGCCGAGGACCGAATCTTCCGTTCGCGGGTCGCGTAATCGATTTCCACAAGACCAAAGCGCGGCGCGAATCCATGGTGCCATTCGAAGTTATCCAGGAGCGACCAGTACAGATATCCGCTCACGCGGACACCGTCGCGCATAGCTCGCCACACAGCCGCCGCATGCCCCTTAATATACGACACGCGTTTTGAATCCGAAGCATCCGCAATCCCGTTTTCCGTAATAAAGATCGGCTTGTTGAATTTCTTAAGATCCATCAGGCGTCGATAGAGACCCTCCGGAAAGATTTCCCAGTGTTCAAATTCTTCGTTTGTCCGTTCCGCAGGAGCCGGACCGACGCCTATGCGCTTCGTCGTGTAATAATTCAGGCCAAGAAAATCTTGATAGGGCAGCGTTTTTGCCCAAAGCCAGTTATTGATCCCGGTATCGAGGATATTCCGTATGCCCAAGCGTTCCCAAAGTTTCGGTATCACGTAGTAGGAGTTGTTTTCCACGGCTCCAACGAGCGGGAAAACATTGTGCGACACAATGTTGGCCTGGGGCGAGCCTGGCGAAACATCGGGCCACGATCGATAATGGTTTTTGATCTCGTGATAGGCGAGCATGTGGGCTTTTGCGATGTTTCTCCGAAACCTTAAAAACTCAAAAAAACTCTTACGCTGGGGAGGCCATATCCCCCTCATATATGAAAATCCGGCATAGACCGTCGTTGCCTCGTTAAAAGTTATCCACAGCCCTACATCGCCCTTTAAGTTATCCACAACGTAGGATATGAACCTTTTATAGCGTTCCGGCGACCGGTTATCGAGAAATCCACCTTGACGAGAAAACCAAAGTGGGTTTGAAAAGTGCCATAGTGTTACCATGGGCTCTATTCCCCGCTCCCGAAGACTCTTGACAACATTGATGTAGTGTCGCATTTCCTCATGATCAAACTTCCCTTCCTGGGGTTCGATGCGCGACCATTCGATCGAAAGGCGGTGAATCGTATGCCCAAGTCGCTTGGCAATGTCAAAGTCCTCTGAATAACGATGGTAACTATCGCACGCCGCTCCCGAAATAAAGTCAGTGGGGTTTTTCCCTTCTTGATTCAATTGAGCAATGCGCTCTGGAGACCTTTCCCATGCAGACCAGTCGTTGCGGTTTCCCCCTTCGACTTGGTGAGCCGACGTCGCGCTCCCCCACAAGAATCCTTCCGGAAATTTCAAAAAATCTCCCATGAAGAGATCATATCACAAAACATCGAGGTCGAGGTGATTCTACTGTACCGCGAGCAGTTCGACTTCGAATACAAGCGTCGCATTGGGAGGAATCACGCCTCCGGCTCCTGAAGTTCCGTATGCTAAATCGGGAGGAATGACGAGTCTTCGTTTGCCGCCGACTTTCATACCAGCGACGCCGATATCCCATCCCTTGATGACTCGGCCGGCTCCGAGGGTAAACTGGAATGGCTGGCCATGGTCGTACGAACTATCAAATTTCGTGCCGTCGGTAAACGTGCCGATGTAATTGACCGTCACCGTATTGCCCGTCTTTGCCTGGGTTCCCGTCCCAGGAACAAGGTCCTGAATCTGCAAGCCGTTCGCCATGGTAATAATCGGGGCGGGCGTTACCGACGCAGGCACAGAAGCGCCGGCAGTGGGCGTCGCCAAGACGCTCGGCGATGGAGCCGGGCTTTCGCCTTCAAGCGTGGTTTTGGATTTTCCCTTGCGCACAACCAGCCATACTCCTCCTGTTACAACAACAATGAGTACAAGGTAGATGAATGAATTTTTTGCCATGGGTGAATGTGAAAAATAAAGTCGTGGGCTATTTACCGGATCGGCTTACCGACAGGCTGGAAGAAATCAGGATCAATCGTGCGATCAAAGCACGTACGTCCCGCGCCGTGCGGCCAGGTGGACTCAATACCATTGTAGTACATCGGCTGCTGGGGCTGACTGCGATCGTCACTGGTGGCGGCCTGAAACACTGCGCAGAGCTCGAACGATAGAGCGCTCGTGGTACGGTACTCATATGAAGTGTGTGTTTGCGGATCCGTCGGTGCCACAAACCCCGTGATGTCGTTGCGCAACACATCCACTGATTCCGGCAGTTTCTGCTTGCTTTGCCAGTAATTGATGATCTGGCCCTGGATCATGTTCAAGTCCTGGACTCTCTGCTGATCAAACTTGTTGACCCGCTGGGCAGACGGCGAACCGGCAACGGCGAATCCGGCAATGACACCAACCGCCACAATACCGATCATAGCATAGGAAAATCCCCTGCTTGTGCGACCCTTGAGCTCGTTGAGATAGTAGAAAAATACCGATCCGGCAATCCCAAGAACCGTGAGAATTTTAAGCAGAAAGCGCGTCGTCAGTTCGCCATTCAGAAAATTATATACCAGCGTCACCAAATCGCCGATCACAACCACCCCCGCAATGAACAGTGTCAGGTACAAAAGCCACTTTCTAATTTTCAGGTCACGCTTTTCGGGATTCGCGGAGATATCGCGCTTTAAAAAATGCCACGTCCAAACCAGAACCGGGAATACGACCACCAACGTTGAAACGGCCCAGCGGATAGCGCCATAATGCGCGAAGGGGCTGGCATACCGATCCGTCACGACGTCCGGCAAGGAAATATTGATGAATTGGAACAAAAGCGCCCCAAAATTCACCGCTGCCATCGCCAGCGCAATGACCGCCAGCAGATAGAGGAATACATCCCGCGGAAGATTTTTATTTTCCATAATGAGTTCCAGGATACCACAAAAAGTTCCTCCATCCAAACCGAGCGTCCGTGGCGACGGTCGTTCGATGTGAACGGCAAAAACTTGCCATCTGCCCTATTTTATGATATAGAAGACT
>CAYQNM010000001.1:28886-34947 GCA_964419015.1 uncultured Candidatus Saccharibacteria bacterium
GCAAAACTCGTCAACGCGGAACATGCGCTCGGCAGTTTTGCCAGCGAGCTGACCGGGGACATCAGCTCTGAAATCATGAGCCGAGCCCGCGGCGTTCGGGAAATCATGGGACGTCGCTCGCCCACTCCCTCTGAAGTGCCTCTCCACACCGCCTTGAACCTCATGTCGGACCGCCAGTTGGCCCTCGTTCTGCAACTGGCACTCCTGGCTGGCGATGACGAAGGCAAACGAATGCTTTTCCAAAAACTCTCCGGCTTGAACGAACAGCAGCTTGAAACATTCGCCAAGCTTCCCATAGAACAGCAAAAGCTGGTTCTCCAGACGTTTCTTCCCAATGAGCGCTACCGACGGACACGGGCGGTCCTTGATGCCGTCGGACAATGGACCATGCGAGAAGCCGCAGCGGCGCGGACAGGCATCGAAGAGTTTTCCGGCACGGTCAAACGGCACGCAGAAGAACTAACCGATTACGCCCATAAGCGTAGAAGGTCCCGGCGTGAACGAAAGGAAGGGAGACGGCGATGGTAGGGCTGTTCATCGAACTCTGCAAACTCGGCAAGGCCGCCGGAACGGTGGCGATCGAAGTCGTCCAGGACGTACTGGAGCGCTATTGGACGATCCTGCGCCGCGCCCGTACGATTACCGCCATAGCTCTTGTGGCCATCGGCGCGTATCTCTTTTTGGGACATCAAGATCGCCTGGGCTGGGCGCTTATCGCGTTGTCGGGAATGATTCTCGTTTGGCGAGTGCTTCTGATACCCATTGAAACGGCTCTGCGAGTTGCCGCGTCGCATGCAACCGTGATTCGCGACCAGATCGAGGGATTCCTGTCCCAGCTGTTTCTCATCCTTTATTTCGGATTTGTCACCTATTTGACATCGGCCTGGGAACATCCGAAGTTATTCGCCGGGTTGGGAATTATTCTTTTTCTAGCGATGCTGGATGGCCTCAGAACGGAGGGCATAGCCCACCGCATTCTGAAACGCTGGTCGGTGGACCGCATAACATCGGTCTCGCTTCCGGTGATCGTAGGATGCCTGGTCGTCCTGCACATCATACCCGAAAGCGTCCGAGGGATCGTTCATAGCGCCTGGCAACGGCTGGATCTGGTCGCCCGCCAGACCGCGGAAAAAGTCGAAACAACCCATGCGGCACACCACGCGGTGACCACGCTGGAAGATTTCCAGCGAATCAACGACAAATTCGCCGTCACAGACGGTTCGCCGCGCTACTGGTACACCCAGCACGGACAAACGTACGTGTTGATCGAAAAAACCGGCTCCCAGCGATACGACGGCGAAGTCGGCGTACTCATGGAATTGCTTGATCAAAAGGCTGTTTTTCTGATCGAGCACGAACTCGCCGTCCGGGAAACGGCGGTTATCCGGGACCATCCCCTGGATCCGCCCCCGGCAAGCCAGCCGGAAACGATCAGCTGGCCACCGCCAGGACCACCGCCGGATCGCGACGAAACTACTGCGGAGTTCGGCGCAACCTTAGACCAGACGATCGAGAATGATCACGGAACATTCACCGCGACGATTCGAGATGTTGTCATCGTTTCCGGCGCTGTCGCGGCACACGCTGGCGACCATATCGCCGGAGAATTCCAGATCTCTGAAGACGAAAAAAATCGCACGTGTTCCTTTGTCGCCCACCGGCTGGGAAACGGCCGCGATGGCCAGAATCCTGTCCGCGCCCAAGCGACCCTTCACATCAGGGCAGCCAACCGGATCACGAAAGGAGCCCTCATTGGCGCGATCGCAGGCGCCGCTCTGGGGACCTTGAACCGTCAGCGACGCCACGGAGTGATCGAGGGCGCCGCAACGGGAGCGACCATCGGAGGATACTCCGGCTACGTCGCCCAAGAATCAAGTGTGCAGGCGGGAACTCCCTTGGCGTTCCGAATGGAGCCCCCACCTCCAATCATCCGTTGAGTTGTATCTCCCCCCGACCGAAGGCCGGGGGTTTTTGTTTCTACAGGACTCACGAAAGCCCGATTCCCTTGAGAAACGCTTTTGTATTCGGCTCGCGGCCGAGAAACCCGCGCACAAGGTCGAGTTCTTCTATGCTGGACCCCTTTTCAAGAATCCATGCGCGATAATCGGCGCCGGTCTTTTTGTTCAAAAGGCCTTCCTTTTCAAAACGCGTAAACATGTCGGATGAGTAAACCTGCGACCACAAATAGCCGTAATATCCGGCATCGTAACCGTTCAAATGGCCGAACCCCGCCGCAAACAAGTTGCGCGCTCCCAAGCGAACACCCAGGCGTTTGCGAACGAGATCCCGATACAGTGTCAGAATCTCCTTTTCCGGTGCGAGCCGCGTATGAAGAAGATAATCGAAAGACGCCAGAACCAGCTGACGCATCGTGAAATATCCGATCCTGAAATTTTTTGCGGCTAAAAGGCCTCGCAAAAGCTGGTCCGGAAGCTTGCGCGACGTCTCGCGGTAGTGGCCGGACATCATGCCGAGCATGTCTCGATCCCACACCCAGTTCTCCAGCATCTGGGAGGGCGCTTCGACAAAATCGCGCGCCGTCGAGGTGCCCGACTGCGATTCATACGGTGCCCGCGTCAGGAGTCCATGCATGATATGGCCGAACTCATGAAAGAAGACCACGACCTCTTCGTGGCTCATAAGCGACGGGCTGCCCCTGCCCGGTTTTGGGAAATTCGTGAGCATGGCAACATACGGCGCAACATACGCGTCTGCGTGGAACGAAACCGTGCGCCCATTTTTGATCGGGAAGACCGCGCAATGGCCATACTTGTTTTCCCGAGGATAAAGATCGAGGAAAAAATACCCAAGCGCGACTCCCCGCGCATCTTGAACAGCGTAGCATTCAACATCGGGGTGCCATACCGGATAGCCGGACAGCTTGCGGAAGGAGATCGAGAAAAGTTTCTCATAAATCTCGAACATGCCGCGCTTGACGGTTTCCAGCGGAAAATATTCCCTGATTTTTTCCTTGTCCACATTCAACGTCTTTTTGCGGAGATGGTTGGCATAATAGGCAACATCATAATACTCGATCCTGGCCCTTGAATCGCCGGTCATTTCGCGTTTGAACGCCTCCAATTCCTTTAGTTCTTTTTTCGCCAGCGGCGCGACTTTTTTCACGAGGCCGCCAATGAAACGTTCAACGGTCTTCGCGTTCTTTGCCATCCGGGTTTCCGTCCTAAAATCGGCATGATGGCGATAACCCAAAAGATGCGCGTTCTCGCGCCGGATACGGAGGATGCGTTTCAGACATTTGATATTGTTCGCTCCGCCCAGGCGAGAGAGTTTGTCCGCTAGCATCTTGCGCACATGGGCATCATCGGCATTCTCCATGAACGGAATGGAATCGGGATATTCCATCGTAACCAGATAGCGGCCCGCGGCATCTGTGCGCAAACGAGCGACGTAGGATTCCGGCAGTCCGGCAAGCTGTTCACGCGTGACTGCGATATGGTCCCGGTAGTCCTTGATATTCTTGGAAAACTGCGTTTCAAGCCGTCCGAGTTCTTTGAGGTTCTTCACGAGCCGATTGCGCTTTCTTTTTTCCAAACCGAACCCCATTCGCTTGTAGCCGCGCACCATGTCGTCGAACAGTTTCTTGTCCGGACCCGTCAGCGTCTCATGCTTAGCCGCGTATTCCATGATCGAGCGATACATACCCTCATCGTACTCGATATCGACGACCGCATCTTGAAACAGATCGATGGCCCGCTTGGCCGCGTCGCGCACTTTGGCGTCAGGGCTGGCGTTCATCAATACTTCGCATACGCTCCCCGCGAACGAAAGGTCGTGCCCGGATGCCTCAATGGCGTAGATCGTGTTCTCAAATGTCCGTTCGGGCGGCTTGATTTTTTTGATCGCACGATACGCCTTTTTCTTTGCGGCAAGGGCGCGTCGGACAGCCAAACCAATATCGGCCGGCGTCCAGGTTATCCATGCGAATTCTTCCTTCGAGTACGAAAGCCGTTTCATAGAATCCCATGGTATCACATCGGCGATGCCTGTCGAGATTTCTTACTACCGATCATCCTGGCCTTCCGAAAGCCGTGTCAGATTGACCGTGACGATGACCACCACAGTCGTGATGACAATGGCGTAGAGGAATTTCAGCCAGAGCGCATTGCCGGCATTGGGAACAACGTGCTCGATCAGCGCCTTGATGGCATCGTTCCACGCCAAGCCCGCGATGAGCCCCATCGCCGAAACAATATAGCCGATCGTCCTGGCACGGATTTCCTGGCGGATCGTCATGGACGCGCTCCTTCGCGGCGGAGCAGGGCTGCTTTGCGGGTCGCGCCGCGGTTATAGTTCCCAACCGTACCGTCGGAGCGGATCACCCGGTGGCACGGGACAGCCGGATCGTAGTTTGCTTTCAACGCCGAGCCCACCGCCCGGCATGCTCGCGGATTCCCGGCCAAGCACGCAACCTGGGCATAGGTCATCGTCGCCCCGCGCGGTATGCCGCGCACGACGGCAAGTACTTTTTCGCGAAATATCGTCATTGGAGCTCTTTCAGGTCGGCCAGCACCTCCTCGGCGTGGACTTCCGGTTTTACGTTTTCATATACTTTTGCAATCTTGCCACGCGGATCAATGAGAAACGATGTGCGAAACGTCCCCATATACTCCCGGCCCATAAATTTCTTCTTGCCCCAGACGCCATAGAGCTTTACTACTTTCTTATCCTCATCTGAAAGCAGAGTGAAGGGCAAATCGTATTTTTCCGCGAACTTCGCGTGTCTGCGCGCCGAATCCACGCTGATGCCGAATACTTGGACTTTCAGCTTCTTGAATTTCGGGAAATTATCGCGGATCATGCATGCCTCCTTGGTGCATCCCGGCGTGTCGTCCTTGGGATAGAAATACAGCAAAACCCACTTTCCGCGGCAGTCCCCCAGCACATGCTCCTCCCCCGCCTGATCAGGAAGTGCAAACCCCGGTGCCAATTGTCCGACTTTGAGTTTCATGCCGTCCATTATATCGAGACTGCGTTGAAAATAAAAGCAGGGCTGTCCCGGAAACACTCAGGACAGCCCTTCATTGCAAAGCCCATGCCATCATACCTACCGCTCCGTGGCTACAGGGTCGTGGTTCAGGAGCCAGACGAACTCGAACCCTCCGACATCTCCTCCACCGAACGCCTGCCACCACTCACGCCAATTAACAACCTGAAGCCGAAGTCCGGGAATCGTCGTAGGAAATATCCGAACCTGGCCCGCCCGGCCGTTCATGGATTCTCCCGCGTAGCCCTCGCCAACCGGCTTGTTGAAGTTCCTGATAGCCACCCGTGTTGTTACCGTAGTAACTTCACTCAAAAAAGCACGGTCTTGCGGAAAGACGATATAGAACCCCTGTCCGCGGTCAAACGGCAAGCGAGCCCTAATGGCAAAAAATGTCAGTGCGTTGGTATCGCGCACATTGCTGACGCCGTAGCGCGGTTTCTGGGAGTCGCCCAAGGCAAACGCGAGAGACTTTTTCTCTTTCGCAAGATCAAGGACATGATCCACGAGCGCAACAACGTTCGGAAAAACCTTTGCGTATGGGACTGTCCCTTCACTCATGTATGCCTCCTGGATATATCATGCATTAAAACTGGTCTTGCGTCAACTATATCGTGTTCGCTCTCAACCCTTGAAGAAATAGAAAAAACCGCCCAGAGAGAAGTAAACCAACAAAAAGAGGGACGGTGTCGTCCCTCTGAAAAAGTCACTCCGCTACTACTGCATCTTGATCGGCTGTTCGACCCCCGACTCGAACGCTCTATTGACATTGGCCGTACTGATCGGCTCGGCCATCTTTTCGAGCGCTTCTGCCGCGTAATACATCTGATTCCCCACCTTGAACGTCAAATCTCGGCTCGGATAGACACCGGACAGCACCCATGCTCTGAAGATGCCCTCCTTACGCCAGTAATTGTACTGTTGGGCTCTCTCGATCCGCAAATTCTGCTTGTTGCGGATCGCCTCACGGCCAGCCTGCACCCCGGTAGCGATCTTGTCGATGATGTTCATCCCTTCGGTGCCCGGGTACGCCTCGGTAATTGCGGCGGCAAACGTACC
>CAYQNM010000001.1:35047-52524 GCA_964419015.1 uncultured Candidatus Saccharibacteria bacterium
CCCCCAACAGAATGACCAGTGATCTGATGCTAGGCCACGACCGCTCGTTTGTCATTTCCCTCTCTCCTTTTTGGTCTTTGGACTTCCGACGACTACTCACCGGTAATACCTATTTCCGGATGGATCTTCGTGAAATGAAGCCCACACCCAGACAACGCAACAAAGCACGAAGGTAACGGCAAAAATTGTCCATGTTTGCCTGGCGGTCGGCTGGATGTCGTTCTTCAGATAGAGAAACCCGCCCTTACCATCCTTGCCCGACATACTGACTCTGGTAAATTTGGCCGACGGATCGTCAAGGCCCCACAGCATACGTTGCAGTGCAGATGATTGTCCGTCAGGGGGATACGCCACCTTGCCGTAAGAACGTTTGGCGAACGCCGGGCCAATAAGCGCACCGGAGGTAAGCGGCTGACCTTTGAGTCCGTCACGCAAGAGGACGATGAGTTTCTCGTTACCCAACGGCATCCCGGTAAATGCCCGGCTCCAGGAAACAGTCGTTCCGTCGGCCGTTCCGATGAGTACCGCGAGGCCGTTCTTGGAAAAACACCCATCGTCGAACGACGCTTTATCCTGCCAGTAGGCCTTCAAGGCAAGCGCATAACGTTCGGGGTTTTCTGCCACACGGTCGTCTTTGATGATCACCAGACGCAGGTCGCCTTGGAGTTGGCTTCCCAAGGCGGCGTTCAAATACTCAAGCGCACTCTGCCAAACCGCGCGGTCGGACGGCTGCCAGCCAACGAACGAAATCTTGTCGGCATGGTAGTACGCTGTCACACCGTGCGCCAGCGGAGGCAAAAGGTTACGCTGACGGTAGCTGATCACATCGCTGGAGTGTTCTTTCATCAGGGTGTGATCCGACGCCAAGATGTAGTTCTTGTATTCCCGACGAGCGGTTACCGGACCTGGCTGATCGGCCTGACAACGGTCACGAGTCGCAACCCAGAACGCGGGATCGCCCACTCCGGCGGCATTGATGATGCTCTGGGGAATAGATTCCGTTACTCGCCAGCGATGAGCTTGCGGGCTTTCCGGAAAGACACCGGACGCAATCGTATAGCGCCCCAGCGTCGTATCGACAAAGTACTCGTATTCGGCATTCACGTACGGACACGAATGCCAACACGTTTTCCAGCACGTCCGGGAAACGTAGTGGCGATTGTTGCCGGTACCCTCGAATCCTCCGCACTCATACGGACACAGATAGGGATCACAGTTATAGTCCCAGCGGCAGGAACCGTCCCGATGGCACACCGTTTGTTCCTTGACCGCAGCCGTCTCCCAGCCGTTCCAATATTCAGTGAATGTCATCAGGTTATTCCTGGCAATCGCCCATCCCGCCCATGCAACGAGCGCCGCAAAAAAGGGCGCCAGGGCCATACCGATGGCGTATTCCCGCCAGGTGATCCGTGGACCGCTCCGATACGAGTCCTGAATCGCTTTCACCGCCAAGCCTGTCAGTGCGACGGCGACGATGACGCCGAGCAACAGAATCAACATTGTCAGTCTCCTTGCTTACGTTACGATGAAATTTTCAAAGAAAAACGCGGCTACTAATATAGAATAAAACACTCAAAGAGTCAATGATGACCCCCGAAAAGTATAAAAAGCCCCGCGCAGAGAGAAATGAGAAACTTTTCCCTGCGGGGACTTATAAAATTTGCGCACACCGGATACTCGCACAGTTCGGACACTTGGCTTCCCATCCTTCTTCGATAGGATCGGGATCCACGACTGAAGAGTATTGGGGCGCGGAACTGCTGGACAGACGGTCCTCCCCAGAGGATATCCAGCTACTGCTGGACAGATGCTCTCCGAAAAACTCATCTTGTTCGTCTTCTGTCCCGCAATCAAGGCACCGAAACTTCCTATAAGGAAACACATCCCCCTGACTGCACTCGGGGCAGTCACTATCGAACTCCTCCACCAGGGCGATATGTCCACAATATTCACACCTCAAGTAGTCTGTCGCCATTGTTTCCCCCTTTCGTCTGAACAAACGTAGCGGAGAAATTTGAGCAAGAAACTGCTACTTCCTATTGGCAAGACGAGAAACCAATTGTTGCAAAAGTTTCGGCTCCCCGACATTCTGAAGATACCGGACAGAAGGAAATTGCTCCAGCCATCCTGCCACTACCTCTCTCTCAAATGCCATCCGAATTTACAAGAGGCACACTCCGGATCGGGAGATAGAAATAAACCCTTCCTTTTTCAGGTCGGCGAGGGCTTTCAGGAGGCGATCAGAGAATTCGGGGTAGAGTTTTTTGATGGCCGCGATTGTCGTCGGGCCGTTGGCGAGGATTTTCAATACTGCGCCGCGGACTTGGCGATGGGAACCCTCGAACTTGGATTGTTTGGCGTAGTGTTTGGACCGGCGGTTGGGATTGGGCATCCCCTCCTTGGCCAGCTTCACACCATAATCCATAAGTGCGGAATACCATTCCCTGGCATCAGAGACATGAGACCCGCCTGACTGACCGAAGTCATTCGGTCGGGCAGGCAAGTGGCTAACGACAAGTTCCAATATTTTCTTGTCCGGAACATCTTTTTTATCCGCAAAGAAGAAATGGAGATAGACGCGGCGGATATTGGTTTCAATGAACGGGATGGCTTTGTTGAACGCGAACGCCAGGATCGCCCCGGCCGTGTACGGCCCGATGCCGGGCAATGCCACGAGTTTCTCAAAATCATCGGGCAACGTGCCGCCATGCTCCCGCATGACCGTCTCGGCGAGTTTCTTGAGCGACAATGCCCGGCGATTGTACCCCAGCCCTTGCCATGCCCTGAGCACGTCGGCCGTCACAGCAGTAGCAAGACGCTTAAACGTCGGAAACTTTTTAATCCACGCAGTAAAAAACGGCACGACGCGGTCGGTCTGCGTCTGCTGAAGCATGATTTCCGAGATCAAGATGCGGTAGGGGTCGCTCGTTTCCCGCCAGGGGAAATCGCGCTTATGAGCGCGGTAGTAGTCCCAAATCACTTTTTGGAATTGTCGGACAGATAGCTTAGTCACAATATTCTCCGAGAGGGTGCTGGAGATGGTCATGTTTGCGGGCCGGACAGTATTTCCGCCCGAATTCGATGAGTTGGTACGTAAACGTGAACCAGTCCTTTTTCGGCACAATTTCCATCAAGTCGCGTTCGATCTTGACCGGGTCCATGTGATCAGTCAGCCCGAACAGCCGCGAGAGACGCCGGACATGCGTGTCAACGGCGATGCCGTCGTATACCTGATACGCGTTGCCGAGCACGACGTTGGCCGTCTTGCGCGCCACGCCGGGGATCGTGAGAATTTCATCCATCGTCCGCGGGATCGTGCCGCCGAACTTTGCCTTAATCATTTTTGCTGCGGCAAGGATATTTTTGGTCTTGGCGCGGTAGAAGCCGCAAGAATGGACGTCTTTTTCGAATTCGGACTGCTTGGCATGGACGTAGTCGCCCAGCGTGCGGTATTTTTTGAACAATTTCTCGGTTACCTTGTTGACCATCACATCCGTGCACTGGGCCGAGAGGATCACGGCAACCAAAAGCTCCAGCGGATTCGAAAATTTCAAGGCGATGGTCGCGCTGGGGAAAAGCTTTTTAAGTCGCGGCAGTATCTTGGCGACTTTCTTTTTTCGCTCGATGATCTTTTTTTGAATCATATGAACAGTCGTGAGGGGCGACCTGACTTATAACTGAACGTACGTGCAATTATAAGTCATTAGCTGATCTCGGCGCCGGGCGGCACTTCTTTTTCCGGCACAAGGACGACCGGGCCGGATTCGCCGTGTGCGGCGAGGATCATCCCCTGGCTTTCCAGGCCCATGAGCATGCGCGGCTCAAGATTGGCCACGATAATAATCGTTTTGCCGACCAAAAACTCCGGATCATATGCCTTGGCGATGCCGGAAACAATTTGCCGCTGTTCATTACCAAGATCAACTTTCAATTTCAGGAGTTTTTCCGAGCCCTCGACGCGCGATGCTTCGAGCACACGAACCGCCTTGAGCTCGATTTTTTTGAAATCGTCGTAGGTAATCATAGTGAGAGGCAGCCCCTACAGCCTATTTTTTCTCCCTACCGTTGCCCGGCCTGGATCGGGGCACGCATGGATACCCGGCCCTTGGCCGAAAACCAAAGAAGTCCTGCAATCGTCATCGCTGCCAGGAATAACATGCCCGCCATGCCGAAAAAATTTCGTGCCATGATTATTTTGAAAAGCTCCGCACGCAGGCAGCCAAGGATGGAGTCCAGGTCCAGCCGCATGCTCCGTTGATTTGGCGTTCACAGCGAGCGAATCGGTAACACGCATAGACCTGCTGGAATTCACACGTCGTGACGACTGGCTCGTCGGAACATATTTGGCCACTGCAACCGGAAACGCGGCATCCGGAACCATCCGCCGCCGGAACCGGCGATACGGTCGCCGTTGAAAGGGCGCGCGGCAACGGCCGAAACGAATAAAAAAATCCGAAATAGACCGCCGCGGCCGCCAAGATGGCAAAGACGACAAATATCGGGATGTCGTGGCGATTCATATGCTTCCCCAATTCACTCCACTCAAGGAGTCTGCGAGAGATCGGACTGGAGGGCTTCGTAGTCCTGATCCAACTGCTGATCGATACCCTGAAGCTCGCGTTCCATCCGAAGCGCGTCCTGTTCGCTGTGATCCCGCCGGGCAGCTGGCTGCGCGATAATTGCCGTTTGTCCAGCAAGCTCGTCGTTCATCTGTTTGGCCTGCCACCAGATAAGGTCGCCGGCCGCCAGAACGGCAATGACGGCGATAAAGAAGAAAAGATTTTCCTTGCGGATTGCATCCATAGTTTCGCCTTTCATTATATCACTCTCGGTCATCCACAGCCAACTCCTTTTTGACTTCTTCGAATTCGTTCTCAACCGCTTTCAGACGAGCGCGTAATTCCTTGACCAGTACCGCGCCTTCACGAACCTTGTCCAGTCCCTGCTGGACATCGACATGATCCTGCTCGTCGAACCATGCGATGATGGTCTCCAATTTATCGAGCGATTGAGCGATAGCTCCTTTTGAGTCCTTCTTGGGCATAAGATATCAAAAGCGTACAAATAAAAACGGCGGACGTCCAGGGACATCCGCCAGAAATTCATTGCGTACGTTCACGCAAGGGCGCGCCAATGCGTTCGGCGGCAGCAGCAAGCGCCACACTACGCCTCAAACTGTCATCACAATGCTGAAACGCCAAGTCCAGGTTGATGTCGGGAATCGCGATCACTGCGGCGGAAAGCACCGCATCGGCTTGTTCGAACGCGATGCGCAGTGCGTCCAACGCCTTGCGCGCGGCTTCGATCGCCTGCTTGTCGTCGAATATATCGGCCTCGCCCGCCTGGCGGCACAGCCGGGCCAGTGAAATGAGCCCTTCCATTTCTGATCGACCGGCCTTGATTTGCTCCGCGATACTATCAAGGCTTTTTATCCCCGCTGACACGTCGGCCTGCCTACGCTGAAACTTTTCCAAAACATCATCGGCGATCTTTCTTGCCGCGCTGTCTTTGGGGACTTTCCCCACAAAAGCATGCGCCAGTTCGATATTGGCAATAAGCTCCGCCGCCCGAGCAGCCAATTTCTCCCGTTGAGCGAGGAGTTCTTCAAGGCGCCGATCGACATCCTGGGCGCTGGCATCCAGCTCGGCCAGATAGTCGACGGGAAGCCGGCGGCAAAGAATCCTCCGCCTCACCCACACACCCGCTTTCCGAAGAGCATCGGGAACACGACGCGCCATGACTCCCGCCCAGGAAAAGAGACGCTTCCCATAAAACAAGGCGGAATATACTCCCCAAAGAACCGCGGCGTAACTGCCGCCCAAAACCCAAAGTGGCAGCGGGCCGACAACGAACAGGGAGAAAGCAGCCCCGCAAGATGCTCCCAGTGCTGAAACCACCACTAACATCCGGAGGGATTCCCAGTATTTTCTTGAATCCGATGGCAATTCCCAAGCAGCAAAAAGAAAGAACGGAATCGCAAAGCCGGGCGTCATATACCAGATACTCCCAAGGAATTCTTTTCCTGGATCCCACTGATTCCACCACAGCAGACACAAGGAATTCCAGGAAGAAATCAGCGCCACTATCTGCCCGAATAGTCCGAACATCCGGCACCTCCGGTATCACGATACCATACAAAAGTTACTTGTCAATTTTCTGTACCTCGGAAACGAATGAGCCCTGCGCCAGGCGCGTTGAAACGACCTGGCCGGCTCGAAGCTGGGCGGCCGAGCGGACGACCGCGCCGGCCGGATCGGTAACAATACTGTAACCCAGATGCAGCAGTCGCTCCGGATTGGCGGCGGCTAGATGCCGCTCGGCGGCTTCCAACGTTTGGCGTATCCGCGCGATGCCGTGGCCGACGCGTTCCAGCGCCGTACCCAAGCGTTGTTCCAGCTCTCGGCCACGGCCGGTCAGACGTCCAAGATGCGCCGCTAAGCGGTAGGCGTAATCGCCCAACCTGGCACGGGCGCCTGCCAAAAGTCCGGCAAAAGCATCCTCCAGCCGCCGGCCGGTTTGCTCGATAGTGCGCAAACGATCCCAGGATGAGTTAATAAGTACCGCCGTCGCGGTTGGTGTGGACGCAGAAGCATCCGCGGCCATTTGCGCCAGCGGCACGTCGCGGTCATGGCCGATGCTGACGAGCGTGGGAACACGAGCTCCGAAAATAGCGCGTACGACATGTTCGTTGTTGAACACATCGAGGTCTTCGCTCGAACCGCCCCCGCGGATCACGACTAGCACGTCAAAATCTTCCCCTTGTCGGCTAACATCTCCGATCGCCCGAATAATCTGATCTGGTGCGGTGGCGCCCTCCACGCGTACATCGCAGCAAGAGACCGCCAACCCTCGCGGCGCCAAATTGCGCCGAAAGTCACCGATAACCGCGCCGGTCTTTGAGGTAATCAAAGCAATGCGGCTGATAAACTCCGGTAAAACGCGCTTGCGGTCGAATAGCCCTTCCCCAGCGAGTTTTTTCTTGAGTGCCTCGTAAGCTTTCTTCAGCGATCCTTCGCCGACACATTCGATCGTTTCCGTCCGAAAACTGAAGCGTCCCTTGGGCTTGTACACGCTGGGCGCACCGCCGACCCTCACTTCCATTCCATCTTCGATGATCAGCCCCAGATTCCGATACGCATACGGATTCATGTAACAATCGAGGATACTGCCGTCCTCTTTGTCTTTGAGGCAAAAGTAAACACCCGACGGAAGCGGTTTCCAGCCGCCCACCTCTCCTCGAACGAAAACTCTTTCGAACCCGACGAGATCATTGATAAAATCCAAAAACGCGCTGACGGTAAACGCTCGTCCCTCCTGAACGCCATCCGGCGGCGTGATTGAATTCGGCATTGGATGCAGTATACACCAGGATGCGGCATGGCACGAAATTCAAAAACGAGCCTACCTTATACGGTCCGCAACAGTCGTCCGATATAAATAAGAATGACGGCCCCGATAATCGCGACAACCAGACTATAAAGATTCAGTCCCGAAACCCCCGGCGCTCCCAAGATGTTCATCACGAATCCACCGACTACCGCGCCGATGATTCCCAAGATAACGTCCGCAACGGCTCCGCCGCCCGATCCCATAATCGCCGACGCGATCCACCCCGCGATCGCCCCGAACACGATCCACAAAAGGATATTCATGTGCTCGCCACCTCCTTTTTCAGTACGACCAGCATGTGCAATGTTGGCATATCGTGCCAGAAACAGATGAACATGCCGTGAGTGCCGCGGTTTCCGGATTCGCGAAACCGGGTTTGCCGTCTCGTTCACTTCTTTTTCATCACCGCCTCCTATGCTCGCCCGCAATGGTCGATGGCAACCTTTCAGCATCAGTGGTTATGACTACCCAACACACGATATGAAAACAGGACTCATAACGATCGTCGTCTTAGCGCTCGCCGCGTGGGCGATCATCGCTCTGACGAACAAAAACAGCAACGAGATCGCCGTGACCAGTATATCTCCAAGCCAAGAAGGATACGGGTCAAGCGCGAGCCCGTCGCCCAGTGGGCGCCTTGGCGTTTCAGCGACGGTCAGTCTGGGATCAAAACAATTCGATCTGAACGAAAAAAACGGCTCCAATGAGGATGGTACAGTCACCGTGAGCGAGGTCGGCGGAAAAACAAAAATAGAAATATCGCTGACACATGCGCCCAGCACCGCCCAAGCGGTTCGTCTTTATGCCGGTTCATGTTCAGCCATAGGCATCCTGAAATATGCCCTGAACTCGGTCGTCAACGGGGTCTCGACAACGACACTGAACCTGTCGCTTGCCCAATTCAAGGCCATGGGATCGCTGGCCCTGGATGTCCGCCAGTCAGCGGGTCAAGCAAATACGTCGGTCGCTTGTGCTGACGTAAGACTGTAGAAATTCTAGGCATCCCCAATACCATAAGAACCCCGCCATTGGCGGGGTTCTTATGGTATTCAGTCATGATGGTTTTTGGAGCAAAACAGACCAAGAACATTACTATACCCTACTACTAACATATAAACCTTTAACTACCTTTAGATAAGAGACTTGCCTTTTGCTCAACCCATTCGTATTCCCTGATGCCCCGTATCCAACCGGCAATCTGACGAGCAAGCATTGCACTTGCCCGTACCCTGATCCTCAAAAATCCGCAATCATATTTTGCGCGTCCGATTCTTTTTCTTCTTCCCGGGTTGGATGTCCGCGCAGGTTCCGCTTCGGAAATTTCGGAGCCATTGTCTCGAGAACTTTTCTTCTGAAAGTACACACGAGAAAAGCTTTCCCTTGGAAAGCCGGTGATTGACGCCCAATGCCTTCGACTTTTTGCAACAGCATCTTGAGTATCGTCGCTGATGAAAATGTCGAATCCGATCTCATCATTCCCCAATCCTCCGATACTTTGCAGCCAAGCCAGGAACAATCGCACAAGATGCGGATCGGAACTCGAGAATCGTACTCCGCGCGCAAAATCTTTCTCGTCCCGATCCGAAAGTCCCTCGCGCGCGTAGAGCATGAGTCCCATCAGCCATAGTTCCCGTTTGGAAATATTTCGGATGGCGCGAGCGGATGCGATTTTTATTTTTTCGATCGCTTCCGCCATCTTCCGTTTTCGAGTTTCGGTTCCCCGTCGAGCCGCCTTCAAGCGACGCTCTTGCAACGTTTTGATGTGAGCTTCGGTCAGGACGACCTTTTTAAACCACCGCGAGAGCGTCCCCCGGGAAACCGAGACGAACTTGAGGATATCAGTATAGGAGAATCCTCGCTCCCGAAGACGGATTGCCGTACTTTTGAGACTTGTCTTGCGATATTGAACTAGGTTACTCATTTAGTACTTATATACTAACACTGTTTTATAGTACCTCAAAATATACTTATAAACACTTAGTTTTTTGAAACTTCGTCACATAGCGCCCTCACACACGCCATGGTTCCCCACAAAAACACGAGACTTCTTACGATTCTTTCTGGACTGCCCTAAAGACGGCGCTCGAGATGTCCTGAATTATCTGTTGGAGCTTGGCAAAGTCAGTGCCACGCGTCATCACGCAGAGAAAATAAGGATCCTTGGAATAGTATACGATGCCGCAGTCGTGAAGTTCGCGGTATTGCAGCGTTCTGTTGTTGAGTACGGTACGTTCTCCAAACTTGTGTGCTACCGTCACGTTGCGAGGAACACCCGCGACAATGCCGTCCTTATAGGTACTCTTGGTCAAAAGTCGCAAGGCTTTCTCGGACATATCGGTGCTAAGATACGAAGCGTTATACAGCACTCTGAAAAAGAGGGAAAAGGATTTCGCAGTCATCGTGCGAATATTGGGACTTGAAGGGATATACTCAAGACCAAGATCGGTATATATTTTTTCAAGGTAGTCCTTTCTGATAAGCGTATAGAGAAGCGAGTAGGCATCGTTGGCGGAATAAAAAATCATCGCATCGATGAGCTGTTCGATGGTATAGCTGTGCCCAGCCTGCAACGATGTTGCGGGCACATTAACAACCTGGTTGTCATTCCTGCCGTTGGAACCCGCGAACATTACGGCGTCAGCAAGCAGTTTGGGGTCGGATTCGGCTATTTTCAAATATGCGATCATCAAGGGAACTTTTACCAGGCTTGCGGGGATATAGTCCTCGTTCTCGTTGATACCCGCCCAGGTGCCGCTATCCATTTCGCGAAAATATATTGAAATATTCTGGGCTTTTTGGCTATTCACGGCCTCATCAACGATACTGTTGAGTTGTTGGTTGAGCAACCGGTATGCTTCAAGTCGGTAACTATTTTGGTTGTCGCAGGCAATAAGATGATGCGTAAGCGTACCTTGGTCCAGGCGCAGGGGTTCGCTCGTTGATGCATACTGTCCAGGAAGCCGTATAAGCCAGCGATTCAGCACGATACCAAGCGCTGTGCCCACGACAAAAACGCCTGCAACAAAAACGACTTTATGTATTTTTGCATTATCGAGCATAGTTGGCTTTCTTCCATGATAGCTCACCTGGAGCCGCAAAGACAACGGCCCGTCCACAAGAGAAAACTTCTAGCGAGCACTAAGCATCCTCGACAAGACGACACTCACGACTTCGACCAGAATCGCTTTTCTGGAAGTTCTTCCTCCCGTGAGTGTTGAATGGGGATCAGTCACAGAACTACCCATCGTTTCGGCCATCACGTCGCTTGCCGTCGTAGTCTTAAATCCCCTCTTTCTGGCCTCCTGGACCGCTTCTTTTAGAAACTCCACTCCAACTGACGTGCCGACAAAACTTTGACCGTCGGGAGTAAGCGCGACAATAACGGCCAAATCTACGCAGGTGTCACCCACGGGCACGATCCCGTTTTCTATTCCAACAGCTATTGCTTGGGGATCTGCAGATTGAGCATTCCTCGCCCTGGTCGCGGCCCCTTGGTACGTTTCGTCAAGCCCATAGGGCTGAGCGTTGACTCCTGATTCGGAAGGAAACACGTTTATCTCGGCCTTGATGCCGACTTTTACGCACGCCTCCTTGAGGGCCTCCAATTTGTGTGTACTCGTACTCCCCAGTTGCAACCTCACCACATATTCAGATTTTCCCGAGAGATTGGCACGTTCCGATCTGTGCATGGTATTGAGTATAAAATCCAGACTCTTTGAGAAATTCTCTCACGAGCTCACTCCGTCAAGAATAAACGATATAATAAAACGGAGATCATGTAAAAAAGCCCCCACGGTATAGAAGCATTGCGTGCTGCTTCTATCCGTGGGGCTACCGTGCTAGGGCACGGAGTTAATCATCCTCAACCCTTGGTCTGATCGGAGGGCAGGTTGAGGCCTTCGACCCTGGCAGGGTCGAGCTTGCTCCCACCTTTCGGAAAGATGACTCCAAAGCCGATGAACGGTATTTCGAAGTGAATGCGACCGCCCCCGATCTCGCCGGGGGCCGATGAAGCATCGACGAAGAACGGATAGACTGGGTAGTTCTTCCATGTGCCATTTTCCAGCTTAGCCACCCATGGCACTTCGAAATGTACCCTGCCGCCCCTTATCTCAATGCCCGAGATTGGTCCACGATAAATGGAGCCGTTCTCATGAGTCTCGAGGTCGCCCCCAATGATATCATCTCTTTGAAGAACTTGTTCCCACGTCATTCCCACTCCTTCCTTTCCTAGAGTTTTACATGTACCACACTTTTGTGGTTAACGCAAGTTTTCTGCAAGACAGCTTTGCGTAAAAGAAAAAGCCCGCCGGGTAAACGACGAGCCATAGACAAGAATGCGATCACTAGTAGCCCAAGTAGCGGGCAGTAGCAGCGGCTAGAAACACGAGCGCCGCGGCGGCGACGTTCACGGGCTCAAAGCTAACCTTGACCTCGTCACGCAGACGGATGCTGGCGTAGGTCACTACAATGAACTGTCCAACGACGCTAACGACACCCAGCCAGAACAACGCATTCGAAACAACCCGTGCAAGCATAAAGCCCCTTTCCATGTCATTCTTGCGTCTTTTATTTGTAACATACTAGTAAGGCGTATGTCAACTTGCTGCGGAGCCTGAACGGTATTAGAACCTATTTTGTGAAAAACGCTAGGGATTCTGCGGGTCAGATTTCGTTTCCGAGGTTCGAACCGTCCAAGCCCCGTGAGAAGAAGGTGGCCTAGGGATGCTTGACCTTTCGCTCGAGGGACTCGATGCGGTCTTCGTGGTCGTCGATCTTGGAGGCGAGGCGGGCAATGACGGGTTTGGAGGGAACACCGAGGATGGCTTCGAGGATACGCGCCTGGCCTGATTCGATGCGGCTGAGGCGGGCATCGACACCGTCAAAGCGTTCCTCCATCTGGGAGAACTCCTGGTGAGTCATCTCAGCGAGCTCGTCGATGGTGATCTTGGACATGGGTTTAGGATACGGGTTTGGAGAAAGAGCGCAAGAGGGGTGGGTGTGTATATTGTGGGGAGCTTGCAATCTTCATTATATTCCGCGATTGTGGTGGCATGATTACACAACAACAACTTGAGAGTCTGCGGGCCTTGTTCAAGGAAGATGGGATCGAGATATCCGACGGGGCATTGCTGGAATGCGGTCTGTGGCTCCTAGCCAGGGCCAAGTCGGTGTCATACCGGATACCGAGAGAGCACCTGCACGCCTTCGAAGCCATCAAACGAGAAGCTGTGCATCCGCATGTGCCGGTGGCTGATAATCAGCACTCCCAGACCGAGAGGTAGTTCATCCACGCTTCACAGCCGATATAGACAATATATACAGGTATGGTATCATGCCGGTGATCGAAAGATCATATCTCTAAAGCTTAGGGGCCCCGCAAGGGGTCCCTTTTGCTTGTCATCATGATGGCGTAACCTCGCGGGGCCAGCAGATGAAGTCCCGGATCTTCTGGATATCAAAAATAACGAGTCCCTTGGGCACCAGGGCATTCAGCTCGGTGGCGACCCGCCGGGCGGTCGCAAAGAGATAGACCTTCTTCCCTTTTTCGAGTAAGCGGATGATCGGGTCGGCAAAGTCGCTGTCGCCGCTCCAGAGCACGAATACCTCAGCGTTATCCCGCTCCAAGTCAAGAAGGATATCTGTCCCGATTTCAACGTCAAAGTTGCACTTGCGATCTTCCAAGAAACGGATACCCTGCTGATTCAGTTTACCTAGCTCGGCATTCAGGGACTGGATGGTCTGAATCGTGAGGTTGTCGAGTAGGGGCCGTCGGATGAAGTTCTTGAGGATGGCGGGGTCATCGGGCGCGATACTGGATACGTCGATGGATAACTGCATGATTTTGACCGGCTTCGTCTTGAGGCCGGGACCGAACACCGAGCGAGCATCCTTGATGAGAGCTTCAGAACGGATGTCTCCTTTCAATTCACCCATGTAGAATCGAGTTGATCTGATCTCAGAAAACGAATTCAGAAGCTGCTTCGTACGTTTCGGATCAATGTTCCAATTGAGTTTCAGCGCCCAGGGGCGGACATTGGCGAAATCGATATAGACGTTTGTCGATGCATTGAAAATCCCTTCGAGTTCTCTGATTCGTTGAGGATATTTCGCGGCGAGCGCAGTCAGTTTTGGTGTAACGGCACGAAACAGATGGAAGGATTAGACGATACCGTCATATTCTAGCAGATCATGTAAATGCAACAAGACATGTGGGCTGTTGCGTCTGTTCGTCTAGGTTCGGATTTCAAGTTCCGTCATTTGAACTTTTCCGCATTCGGCGACACCACACCTACAACAGAAACCCGCCTATTCGGCGGGTTTCTGTTGTCAAGACATGATTTCTTGCCGCTTCCGGCCAGTGCTGCGGGACTAGGATTCGGACCTAGATTCCATGATTCAGAGTCATGTGTCCTACCATTAGACGATCCCGCAATATGCCCCGATACTATAAACCAAAAAGGGTATTTTGCAAAGATGTGCATTTGCGTTTTTTGCACGCTTGCATATCATGTACGCAAGCTGCGTGTATAGGCGAAGACGAAGGAGATGCCATGAAAACTCCGCGGATCAGGAATCTCTCCGAAAATCCGAAGCTCCTTGCAAAACTCGACACGTCGGAACGATGCCCTCAATGCAACCGATCATTTGACAAAGAACTCCATCCGGAAGAGCGGCCAACAATACGCGGAGTTCCTGTCTGCACGGATTGCTACTATTCTCTGATTCTCAAACGCGAAGGAGATGAAGAGGATCACATCACGGTCGGCCGCGTCCGCAGGGGCTGATCGCAAAAAGAGTGTGCCCTGAAATTCCGGCACACTCTTTTTTATTTCTCCTCTTTCGGATATCGTTATACCCTCAACACATTCGCACTACACATTCGCGCCACTGTGCTCAGTATTTCGTCTCCTCCGTTCCTCAACTGTGCTCAGTATTTCGGATATCGTTATACCCTCAAGAATCGGCGAATGGCGACGAAGGATGAGATGACGCCAAGTAGGATCCCCGTTCCGAACATCAACGGAACGATAATCGGCGCATGGGAGAGAAAGTAGCCGATTAGACTCATACCGGGCATGAGTGTGGACACTTTCGGAGAGACCATATACGCCGCAGGATAAAAGACTGCCAATGCGGCAACAGCGGCACAAACACCATAGATTGCCCCCTCCACCAGATACGGCGCCTTGATGTGCCAATTGGAGCCGCCGACAAGGCGCATGATTTCAATCTCCTGTTTTTGGTTGTAAATCGTGAGACGAATCGTGTTGAACGTCACGAGAACGGCAATGGCCGCCAGAACAAGCGTCGACAAAAACCCCCAGTCCTGCACGCCACGAGCAATTTTTTCGACACTCCGGATCACCTGTTCGTTCTCGTAATAATCTATTTTGTCGATCAGAGTACGCAACGCATTGCCCTCGATGGCGCTGACGATTGACGCGTATTGAGATGGATCGCCGGCTTTGATGTTCAGCGAAGCCGGAAGCGGGTTGGCGTCGAGCTGAGCGAGCGAATCGTGTATGAGCGCATCGCCGGCGTGCAGGCTCGTAAAATCAGCTAGCGCTTGTTCGCGCGAAATATACTCGACATACTTGACCGACCCAAGGCTTTGGATATCGTCGCGGACTTTGAAAATTTGGCTCTCGGCCGCATCCCGTTTGAAATATACGCTGATATCGACTTTCCCCCGCAGAGAGCCCACGACCGTCCCCGCCATGACATTAACGGTGATCAGTCCCAAAAATAAGATCAGTACCAGCGCCATCACTCCGGTCGTGCCGAAGCTGACGTAACTGTTGCGACGGAAATTCATCCATCCCGCCTTGACGATGCGAACAAAGGTTTCTTTGGACATGAGTAAAAACGAAAAACCTCAGATGATGTACTTGCCCTGTTCGGTCTGATCGCGAACGACCCTGCCTTTTTCCATTGAAATCACGCGCCGGCCGACGGCATTTACGATGTCCCGGTTATGCGTCACCATGATAACCGTCGTACCCAGAGTGTTGATCTTCATCAGTAATTTTAGCACATCATAGCTGTTTACCAAATCGAGATTTCCGGTCGGCTCATCGGCCAGGATGATTCTCGGACGATGGATCAGTGCCCGTGCGATGGCGAGACGCTGTTTTTCTCCACCGGACAACTGGGAGGGAAAACTCCTGGTTTTGTCAGCAAGACCGACAATGGAGAGCACCTTGGGGACATCGGCATCGATCTCTGCGTCGCTGGCACCGCAAACTTCCATGGCAAACGCGACATTCTCGGATGCGTTCTTTGCGGAAAGCAGTTTGAAGTCCTGAAACACCGTGCCGATTTTGCGCCGCAAGAGAGGCACTTCTTTTTGTGAAATATCCGCCAAATCAACGCCATCGACGACAACCTGGCCGCTTGTCGGGCGCAGTTCGCGCGTCAAAAGACGCAAGAGTGTCGACTTACCGGCCCCCGCGGGTCCGACGATGGATACGAACTCACCGTCGCCGATCTGGAGGTTAATGTTCTCCAGCGCCATGAAATTATCGGCGTACACCGTCGAGATGTCTTTGAATTCAATCATAGGGAAAAGCAACCGTCGATCGGATCCCGTTCCAATATCATGCTCCTAGTATACTACGACTGGATAAACTTTTCGAGATCCCCGTCCAGCACCTTGTCCGGCTGAGATGATTTCACGCCGGTGCGGTGGTCTTTGACCATTTGGTACGGATGCAAAACATAGGAGCGGATCTGGCTCCCCCATTCGATGGAACCGGACTTCATCTCGGGTTTCAAGTCCTTGAGCTCCTGGATTTTCGCTTCTTCCATTTTTTGCGCCAAGCGCGATACCAGCACCTGCATCGCCTTTTCTTTGTTTTGTGCCTGCGATCGCTCAGACTGCACGGCGACGGCGATGCCCGTCGGGATGTGCGTTACCCGCACGGCGGTTTCCACCTTGTTCACGTTCTGGCCGCCCTTGCCGCCGGAGCGATAGGTGTCCACACGCAAGTCCTCGGGATTGATGCGCAGTTCCTTGGCAATGATCTCCGGGAGAATCTCCACGAGCGCGAATGACGTCTGGCGCTTATCCTGGGCATTGAACGGTGAGATGCGCACCAAACGATGCACGCCGCCCTCGTTCTTCAGAATGTCATAGCATCGTTCGCCCGTGATCTCGCACGACGCGCTCTTGATGCCTTTCTGCTCGCCCAGCGATTCGTTGAGCACGGCAATGCGCCAGCCGCGGTTCTGGCAAAACCGCTGGTACATGCGCAGAAGCATCCCCGCCCAATCCTGCGCGTCAACGCCCCCCGCGCCAGCGTAGATGTTCAGCACTGCCTTGTTGTTTTCGTAGTCGAACACGGGTCAAGTGTATATAAAAACAGGTTTTCTGTAAACAAAAAGGGGCGCCACCGCGTACGGCACCGCCCCTGGAACTATCTTGGGAAATTGAATCTGACTACCGAGGAGCCCCCAGAACCGAAGGCTCTTTGTAGACGTTTCGAGCATGGGCCGCAAATCCGGCCCGGACCCCGGCTCCCAAGATGGGAGCCGCCCAGCCGGCCACGCGTTGCCACCGAGATCCGCTCCGGAACTTGTGACTCAACGCGATGAATCCGGTGTCAGCCGCCGCCTCGACAGAATACGTCATGATCGAACCTTGGTCGAGAAGAAGATGTTTCACGTCACCCACCCCAGGACGCTCTAATGCTCGCAACGACCAGTAGTCGTCCGCGAACGCACACGCCATGAAACCGGTCCCCAGGATGACGGTCGCCACCCAGCGGCCGGTACGGCCGGTACTACGACGACATTCGTCAAAATTGGGGTGGATGTCGCACCATTTTGCCGCTTGGGGGTGGTACGCCTCCGCCGCCTTGGCAGCGGCAGGGCCCGACAACACAAGGTCCCCCGCTCCAGCAGAAAGAGCCGTCAATGCCAGGAAGACTACTACGATACATGTAAAGACTCTCACAACCAACCTCCTTTACGCCGATTTTGACATTCGGCAGGAGTTGCACTATAGCACAAATAGCGAACAGGCGCAAGCTGGAGCCGACCCCGGGATTTGAACCCGGAACCTACGGTTTACGATACCGTTGCTC
>CAYQNM010000002.1:0-12257 GCA_964419015.1 uncultured Candidatus Saccharibacteria bacterium
GACTCCTAGTCCGACCCCGAACGCCTGCGTTACGGTGAGTGATTCGTTGAACAATAGGAGCCCGATTACCAGAAATCCTCCGATTTCCGCGATGCTCCAGATGGTCGAGGTCAGCACAAGGCCGCTTTTTAGAAGCGTCGGGATATAAAAGATGCCGGAAAATAGATATCCCGCGAGCGCAAAGACAATACATTTCGGATCGCGCCCGACCGACCATGTTTTTGCGAAGTAATCGCCTAAGATAACTGAACTGGCGCTTAAAAGAAGAAAAATGCCCGTTGGGATGCCTTGGATCAGTGATTGTATCATAGATTATGTATACCTAGTGCCCGGGGTCGGAATCGAACCGACATGCCTTGCGGCAGAGAATTTTAAGTTCTCCGTGTATACCAGTTCCACCACCCGGGCATGAGGGAGGCGCCGGGGAGAATCGAACTCCCGTATAGCTCTTTTGCAGAGAGCTCCCTTACCACTTGGGTACGGCGCCGGTAATTCTATAATGACCTCGTGATCTTCTCTTCTTCATATGCTTCCAGTATATCACCTTCTTGCATGTCCCCGGGAGCGGCGGAGATGTCCAGGCGAATGCCGCATTCCAAGCCTTCTTTTACTTCGCTGACGTCTTCCTTGTTCTGCTGGAGCTGGCCGATTTTGCCCTGTAGGACGATAGCTTTTCCGTGAGTGACTTCGGCCAAGGCGCCCCGGAGGATGCCTCCGGACGTGACTTTGCCGCCGCACACGATGGAGCGGGAATCCTTTTTAAATATCTTCAGGATGCGGAGCTTGCCCAACGAGGTGCGCTTGATTTCGGGGGCCAGCATGGCGCCCATGGCCTTGCGGACGGCCTCGATGAGTTCATAGATGATGTCGAACGTGGCGATGGTGATTCCCGCCTTTTCGGCGGCTTTTCTGGCCGATCCCTCCACGCCGACGCGGAACCCGAAGATGCTGGCCTTGGATCCGGCGGCGGTCTGGATGTCTTGTTCAGTGACGTTGCCGACGCCGTAGTCGAGCACGCGGTAGCTGACCTCGTCGGAGCGGATGGCGCCCAGGGCCGCGTCGATCGCTTCCAGCGAGCTGGATACATCTGTTTTAAAGACAACATTGAGGGTCTTCTTGTCGGTCGGTGGTGCTTCGCCACCCATCGGCTGTTTGAAAAACAAGACCAGGGGAGATAGATCGGTATTTTCGTCTCGCAAATCTTCGGCTGCGCTCTTGTCCGCGACCGCGGCGAACGTTTTTCCGATGTCGGGGGCGTTGCTCCAACCGGTGATGAGCACGGGCTGGGACGGCACGGCCTGGGTGATGGACATGCCGTTGAAGTCTTCCATGGATTTGACCTTGCCAATCGTACGGCCCACGACGACCCAGTCGCCGGCATGAAGCGTGCCATCCTGTACGAGGGCGGTGGCGACGTGGCCGCGGCGCTTGTCCAGGTGTGACTCGATGATGACGCCGCGGGCGGGGAGCGAAGCATCCGCGGTGAGTTCCTCGAGTTCCGCCACCAGCAGGATCATGTCCAAGAGCGCATCAATGTTGCGTCCGTCGCGGGCGGAGATTTCCACCACCGGGACTTGGCCGCCCCAATCCTCGACAAGCACATCCTCGGCTGCCAGGTCTTGTCGGACTTTTTGCGGATTTGCCGTTTCCTTGTCGATTTTGTTGATCGCCACGATGAACGGCATCTTCTCCTCCTTGATGATGCGGATGGCTTCTTTGGTTTGCGGCTTGATGCTTTCGTCGGCGGCGACCACGAGAATGGCGATGTCGGCAACACGCGCGCCCCGGGAACGGATCGCCGTGAACGCCTCGTGGCCGGGGGTATCGAGGAAGGTGATGGTCTTGCCACTAACGGTCGCCTGGTACGCTCCGATGTGCTGGGTGATGCCGCCGGATTCGCTTTCCATGACTTTGGTTGCGCGGATGGTGTCCAGGAGCTTGGTCTTGCCGTGATCCACGTGCCCCAACACGACCACCACCGGTGGCCGTACGGACAGTCCCTTATTTTGGTCTTTGAGGGCATCCATAGTCCGTGGAATTTACCACATCCGGGGAGTTTTGACAACGAAGCACGTTGTCGTCGAAGGCTTGTTTTCGACCGGGGGCATGATATTCTGATGATGCTGTGTCAGGGAGGATTAGTGAAGCGCTATCGGCGCAGGCGTCACCATTGGCGAGTGCCTCGGGCGGCTTGGGCGTTTCGTGTCCGACGTATTCATGCGGCTATCGGCCGTGCCGCCGATGCCGCGGCGGTCATTCAGAAACAATTTAGGCTGTTTCCTCACGGATCCGACAACAGCAAAGCTCAACGCGCATGTTGAGCTTTTTGATCCAAGGGGCCCCTTCGGCCGGTATCAAAATCTGATTCCGATTTTCAATTTTGGCGGAGGCGGGAGGATTCTCCCTCGACTCTCGGCGTCGCCGTCGCGACGCCTCGGTCTGGGCAGGCCTCGCGGTCCCGCAAGCTTGCGGGACATCGCTCCGGCATTCGAATCCACCCCACCTTCAGCGAAGGCAGGAAATCAAACTGCCGAAGGGCAGTTTGATTTCCTGATGCGGAGGCGGGAGGATTCGAACCTCCGGTTCGGTTTAACCCGAACACCTCTTTAGCAAAGAGGTACATTAGACCACTCTGACACGCCTCCAGAATCAGGACACTTTATCACGTTTTTCACCCCCTCGCAATTACGAACGCAGTAACGCGGGAGGCGCCGGCCGCCTTGAGCACTCGGGCGCATTCGTTGAGGGTAGCGCCGGTGGTGCACACATCGTCGATCAGCAAGACAGCGTGTCCTGCAATGTCAGAGGGGCGGGGACAGGCGAATCCCGCAACATTTACCAATCGTTCGGCGCGGTCGCCGACCTCCGCTTGCGGCCGCGTCGTTTTGGTGCGGATCAGGAGCGTGGGATTATGGCGCATACAGTATGTTTTCGCGATCTCGGCGGCAAGGAGCTCCGCCTGGTTGAATCCCCGCCAGTTTTGGCGGCGACGGTTGAGTGGCACCGGCACAACCAGCGGATTAGCGATAAACGGCGAATCGCATGTTGGAGGGAGACGTTTGATATATGATCGGCTTAGGGACAACAAGGGCTTCGCCATGCCGGTTACGAAGCGATACTTGAACTGTTTGATCGCAGATATGATCAGAGGATGTTTGTAGTCGGCGACGGCCAGGACCCGGTCCAGGGGATTGGCGGGGCGGCATCGTGCGCATGTATAGCCGCCAGCTGTTTTTAAACCGCATCCGATGCATGATAAGTCATACCTTGCGGGAATGCTTTTCCGGCAGGGCCGACACAGGTAGCCGGCGGGGTCTTCGGCGAATGTTCCGCATCCGACGCAACGAATGGGAAATACAACGCCGGCAAGCCAATTGATTGTGCGGCGTATATAATCCACAGCGTTCGGTTGAAGCATTGTTGGTGTGATATACTTACGGGAGCTATCAGGCTGGCACCACCACGATGTTTAATCTTTTCAAGCCAAAAGGCAAGCTCGGCATTGATATCGGCACTTCGTCGATCAAGATCGTCGAACTGGCGAAAAAGGGCGGCAGGTTTGCCCTGGAGAATTATGGTTTTTTTGAGCTCAAGGGTTCCGAAGCCGACTCCGGCGATGCCCAGAGCATTTTGAAGCTCCCGGACGAAGAAATCGTCTGGGGCATCAAGGAGATCGTCAAAAAATCAAACATGCAATCCCGCGAGGTGGTTGCCGGAATCCCGTCGTTTTCGACGTTTGCGACCGTCATCGAGATGCCGTATCTCTCGGAAGAAGATTTGGCAAAAGCGATTCCCTTCGAAGCTCGCAAGTACGTGCCGATTCCGCTCGACGAAGTGGTGCTCGATTGGTCGATCGTCGGTATCGTCGGCCAGAACCAACCCGCCCCGGCGGCGCCCGCTCGCGGACTTCCGACGGGAAAGGGCACGAACGTCGAGGTGTTCCTGGCCGCCGTGCCCAAGGACGAGACCGCCCGCTATCAGCGCATCATGCACGATGCCGGGCTGACGCTGACGGCCCTTGAACTTGAAAATGCCGGATTGATCCGAGCTCTTTTGGGCAATGATTTAAGCCCGACAGCCATCGTCAACATCGGCGGACGGAGCACCTCCATCGTCGTCGTCAACAAGGGCTACGAGCGAGTGAGCCACAACTACGAAATCGGCGGGTTTGAGATCACTAAATCAATCGCCCGTGCGCTGAACATCGGCATTGAAAAGGCCGAAGGACTCAAGCGTCAGCTGGGATTGACCGACTCCGATGAGAATATCATCAAAGAAGCCATGCTCTCGCTGATTGACATGATGATTTTCGAGACCAAAAAAACCATCACAAGCTACGAGGAATCAAAGGGCGTCAAAGTCGCGCGTGTCGTCGTGGTTGGCGGACTGGTGAATATGCCCAACTTCGTGAATTATTTCAAAGAGCGCCTCGCTCGGGAAGTTTTCGTCGGCAACGTATTCTCTCGGATCGTATATCCGCCGGAACTGACGCCGGTTATCCAAGAATTGTCCAATAACTTTTCGGTAGCCGCCGGGCTGGCGATGCGCGAGGTTTAAGTTTCGATTCGCCGGGGCGATGAGTTGATAATTCACGGAGTTGCTTGTGGTATACTTTGGGAAAGATCTATGGCTGACCAAGGGGGGATACAACTGCTTCCAGAAACCCGGAAAAAAATCGAAATCAAAATTCCGGGGGAGAACCGCTGGATTTACAGCGGCATTGCCGCTCTGGGCATTGTGCTTGCCGCGTATGCCGGGCTGACGGCGTATGCCGGGTCGCTCCAGACCCAAGTCGACGAAATTGACACATCCATTAGTACCTTGAAACGCGACAAGCGTGCCGAAACCGAGCTTTTAGACTTGGGCAAGCAGACGGCGATTGTTTCTCAGTTTCTCACGAATCATATTTTTTGGACCAAGGCCCTGGGCAAGCTCTCCAACGACATCGCGGTCGGGGTGCAGTTGCGGAATTTCAATGCGTCGGTGCCCAAGCAGAATCTTTTGTTTCGGGCGTTTGCCCCCACCTATACGGTGATCGCTCGCCAGGTCGCGGCTTTGGCTGCCGATGACGGCTTGACGGATATCGGCCTTTCCAATGCCAAGTCCGCCAATACCGGCGGCTTGGAGTTTACGGTCGATCTCACCTTCGATCCGGCCAAGTATCTCAAGAAACCATGAACACGAACAAACCTCTTTTGGGGGCTGGATTGCTCGCGGCGGCGTTGCTTCTCTTTTGGGTTTTTGATGCCGCGGCATACCAGCGTGTTTCAGCGCTGAAATCAGCTATCGCCGAACGGCGGCAGGTGCTGGCCGATCGGCGCTCGATCCTGGCGGATGTTTCCCGCCTCCACCAGCAGTATCAACAGCACGCCGGGGAAATTGCGAAGTTTTCCGCCATCATTCCCACGAAAAAAGACATCGCAGAAATGGTTTCTTCTTTGGATGCGATCGCTACCCAGTCTGGCCTCCAGATCAGCGAGATTTCAACGGGTGAATCCTTGCAGGCGAAAGAGTCCTATCTTCCGCTTCTTTTAACCATCAAAGCAAAAGGGAATTATAACGGCCTGGTGAACTTTCTCGACGGCGTCGAACGTAACATCCGCCTGGTCAATGTTGATACGCTGGAGGTTGCTCGGGACGAGAACCAGCCGTCTGTTTTGAACATGACCATCAAGGGAAACGCCTATTTCCTCAAATAACCCATGCCGCAACAAACACTCGCCCAAGGCAAGCTCATTCTCTTCCTTACAGTGATCATTGGTTTTGCCGCGGGATATTTTTACCACACGCAAGCCGGAAGCCAGGAATTCGTCGAACCTCTCCCGCCCGGAGGCGCATCTGATTTCCAGAAACTGAAAGATCTCAAGGTTGATTTTAAACTTCTTGAAGACCAACGGTACAAAGCGCTTCGGGTATACGGCGAACTGCCGGTCAACCCCGGCTTGCACGGCAAGCAGGACCCGTTCGCTCCCTAGGGAGCATTGTATGTCATGCCGATCAAAACACCGCAGATACTGGCGAGCGAGCTGATCCGTCTCGGAAAAATTACTCCTGACGATCTGGCGGCGGCTGAAGCTACCAGCGCACAAGAAAACAAGGACCTCGGTCAGGTCTTGGTTGAGAAAAATGCGATCTCCGATGGAGATCTTTTGGCTCTCAAGGCCGATCTGTACAAACTGCCTACGGTTGATTTTAATGTTACCGAAATCAACAAGGAAGCGGTCAAAGAAATTTCCGAGGATGTCGTTAACTTTTACCGGATTGTCCCGTTTGCCGTTGATGGGTCGGCGCTCAAGATCGGTATTCTCGACCCCGAGGATATCGATGCCCTGGAGGCCCTTAAGTTTATCGCTACCGACAAGGGGCTGACCTTGGAGAAGTATCTTATCAGCTACAAGGACTTTGAATCGATCGTCAAAAACTACCGGACGCTGACTGGCGAAGTCGGCAAGGCGTTGGAGTCTTTTTCCGAAAAGGACGGAGCCGAAAAAGGGGAGGGCGATGTCATCGCGCTTGAAGAGATCACTGCCGAGTCTCCGGTAACCAAGGTGGTGAGCGCCATGCTCAAACATGCGGTTGATTCGCGAGCGTCGGATATCCATATCGAGCCGTTCGATGACCGTGTCCGCGTCCGGTTTCGTGTCGATGGGGTCCTGGTCGTCACGCTGACGCTACCCAAGAACCTTCATTCGGCAGTCGTCACGCGTATCAAGATTCTTTCCGACCTAAAAATCGATGAAACGAGGCTTGCCCAGGATGGCCGGTTTTCGACGTATTTTAACAAGCGCAAGGTTGACTATCGCGTTTCGACATTTCCGACCAAAAACGGCGAAAAGGTTGTCATGCGTATCCTTGATCCACTCTCGAGCCGGGTTGACCTCGCCGGATTGGGCTTGGAAGGCCAACCCCTGGAAGTTTTGGAACGCGGAATCGCCGAGCCTTTCGGCAGTATTCTCATAACCGGTCCGACCGGGTCAGGCAAGTCGACAACCATTGCCGGCATCCTCAAGAAGATCAATAACGAAGAGATTAATATCGTCACTCTGGAGGATCCTATCGAATACTTCATTGACGGGGTCAACCAATCCCAGGTGCACGAGGAGATCGGCTATACGTTTGCAAGCGGCTTGCGCCACATTTTGCGACAAGACCCAGATGTCATCATGGTCGGCGAAATCCGGGACCGAGAAACGGCTGGCCTGGCGACACAGGCGGCTTTGACGGGCCATATCGTGCTATCGACACTCCACACGAACGATTCGTTGGGCGTGGTGCCCCGTCTCATTGATATGGGCGTCGAGAAATATCTGATTCCCCCGACCGTGAACGTTGCCGCGGCCCAGCGTTTGCTTCGCCGCCTCTGTCCAACCTGTAAAATTGAAACCACAGCCAACGAGGCCGAGGCAAAGCTCATCGGCGATGCCATTGCTGGTATGCCCAAGGCATACCAGGAGCAATATGCGGCCTCATCGTATACGATTTTCAAGCCGAACCTCAAGAATCCCTGCAAGGAATGCGCCGGAAAGGCGTTCAAGGGACGCATCGGCATTTTTGAAATGATGGAAATGACCGACGAGTTGGAAGAAATCATCCTCGGAAGTCTCTCCGAAGCAGCGATGCGCGAGGAAGCCAAGCGCCAAGGTATGCTTACCATGTATCAGGACGGCATCCTTAAATTACTGAAAGGGGTCGTGTCGCTGGAAGAATTGCTCGAAGTCGCTCAATCGGGCGACAGCGCCTAGCGCACTATTATGGAAGATGCACAACAATATATTTCGGAATTGCTGTTGACGACGGCCCAGCAAGGCGCGTCCGATTTGCATTTGTCGCCCGGACATTACCCGATCCTTCGTATCGATAGCCGGTTGGTAGCCTTGACCAACAAGAAAATCCTTGACCGCGAGGCGTTGGAAAGCATTATCTTTTTCTTGCTGGGCGGACGCAAAGAGCGTTTTTTGGCGCAAAAAGAGCTCGACTTTTCCTATGAACTCGATCAGAAAGCGCGCTTTCGCGTCAATGCGTACTTCACCAAAGGCAATATGGCGGCGACGCTCCGGTTTATTCCCGATCAGGCGCGCACGATCGAGGAGCTGAACTTGCCGCCGATTGTCAAAATTTTTACGAAGCTTTCACAGGGGTTTGTGCTTGTTGTCGGCCCCAACGGTCATGGGAAGTCCAGCACCCTGGCGGCGCTCATCGGCCAGATAAACAAAGAGCGTACGGAAAAGATCGTCACGATCGAGGATCCGATTGAATATATCTTTGAATCGGACAAAAGCATCATTGATCAGCGGGAGGTCAGCCAGGACACCCAATCGTTTCACCGGGCCCTGCGTTCCACGTTTCGGCAGGACATCAATGTCATTATGGTGGGGGAGATGCGCGATCATGAGACCATCAGTGCGGCGGTGACGGCTGCCGAGACTGGCCACTTGGTGTTTGCGTCGCTGCATACCAACAGCGCTTCGCAGACGGTAGAGCGCATCGTTGACAGTTTTCCGGCTGCCCAGCAGAATCAGATTCGCACCCAGCTTGCCAACACGATTTCCGGCATTATTTCCCAGCGGCTGATTCCGCGAATCAAGGGTGGGCTGATTCCGGCCGTCGAAGTCATGATCGCGACAACGGCCGTGCGCACGCAAATTCGTGACAATCGGATGAAACAACTCGACCTGGTTATCGATACCAGTTACGATGTCGGCATGATATCCCTGGATCGCTCGCTCGCCGAGTTGGTGCGACGCAAAGAAATCACGCTTGAGCGGGCCGAGTTCTATTCCCTCAATCCGTCCGGTCTGCGTTCGCTTGTCGGCTGACATTTGCTATACTGTATCTACGTCATGGAATTCACGTATCAGGCAAAAACACCATCCGGGGAGGTGCTCGAAGGATCCATCGAAACGCCCAACGAAAACACGGCTGTCGAGCTTCTCCATGGGCGCGGCTACACGGTGCTTTCGTTGGTACCGATCAGGCGCGATGTGTTTTCTGCCGATCTCAGCCAGTATTTTTCCAAGCCCAAGAACAAGGATATTGTCATTTTTACGCGCCAACTCGCTACGCTTATTGACGCCGACATGCCGCTCGCCGAAGGATTGCGAACTCTTTCCAAGCAGGTTGAAAAACAAAGCTTCAAGAAAATCATCACCACGGTTTCCGAATCCGTTGAGGGCGGCTCATCTCTGTCGGCCGCGCTGGCCCAATATCCCAAGCTTTTTTCTTCTTTCTATATCAAGCTGGTCCGTTCAGGAGAGCTTTCCGGCAAACTGCACGATTCGTTGACCTACCTTGCCGACTATTTGGAACGGAGCCAGGCCATCAATTCCAAAATCAAGGGGGCGCTGGCGTACCCGGCGTTCGTAGTCTTTGCCATGGTCATTGTCACCGCTATCATGGCCGTCTATGTCTTGCCGCAGTTGCTGGTTATTTTCAAGGAGTCGGGCATTACCAATCTGCCCGCCAGTACCAAGGCGCTGATCTTTTTCACTGATTTCTTCAACCAACATTTGATTCTTATTTTCGCGGTGATTATCCTCGCCGTCGGCGGATTCATGCGCTATATTCGTACGCCCAAGGGAAAAGAATGGCTGGATGGGTTCAAACTTCGCTTGCCGCCCTTTGGCAGAATTCTTCGCAACTTGTATCTGGCCCGGCTTGCCGAGAGTTTGGCGACGCTCATCAAGGCCGGCATTTCCATTCTTGATGCCATCAGGATCACGTCTGATCTCGTGGATAACCGGAACTTCCAGCGGGTTCTGCTTGATGCCGAGGAAAATGTCCGGGGCGGTGGGAGCATCTCCGATGTTTTCGCAAAATACAAGGATATTCCGGCATTGCTGACGTCCATGATTGCCATCGGCGAACGGACGGGCAAACTGGATTATATGTTGGGCCATATTTCTAAGTTCTACCGCACCGAATCAGAAACCGATATCCAGAACATCTCGCAGCTCATCGAACCGGTTCTGGTGCTTGTGCTCGGCTTCGGCGTAGCAATCCTCGTGTCGAGCGTACTTTTGCCGATTTATAGTCTAGTCGGGGCGGCGTAGGTGCTCGTGTGTTGATATCTCGCGTTGTGGCTCCCGACTCATCGGTATATAATTGAAGACAGTTAACGCTTAATCTCTCGCGGAACCGCTCGGAGTCGTACTCTGGCTGGTCCCCTGATTGGTTTCTCTCACAGTGTCCATCGTACCCACCCATCGCAAGCGCACCGTTTTTAATCTGTCTCGCGGCTTTACCTTGGTCGAATTGCTCGTCGTGATTGCCATCATCGGTGTTCTGGCGACACTGGTCTTGCTCCAGTTGGGCGTCGCTCGTGCCAGGGCTCGAGATGCCAAGCGTATTGCCGATGTAAGCCAGTTGCGTTCGGCCATCGAACTCTATTACGAGGACAATAACGGTGTCTATCCCGATGATATCACCGTCGCGAACTTGGGAACGTATTTGAACCAAGTTCCCAAAGATCCTCTGAACCAGGCGCTCACCTACGGATATGTCTTGAAAGATGCGAACAAGTTTTCTTTCCAAGTATGGACAGAACTTGAGCAAAAAGCCGGCGGCGCCCTGAACAGCGATGCTGACATCGACTCAACCGGCTGGCTCACTGCCAATGCCCGCGGCAAAGTAAACGGGGCTACGGAAACTTGTCCCGACTCGGATATCACCAACGGCAATTGCGTCTACGACCAAGGTACGGTGAATAACTAAGAATTCGCAAAAACCCCTCCCGAGGGGTTTTTGTTTTGTCCCGGGTGGCATATACTGAAAGCATGGAAAGATTGCTCATCGTTTTCGTACTGGGGCTCTGCATCGGCAGTTTTTTCAACGTGATCCTGGCTCGCTGGGGCAGGGAAGAAGGAATACTGTGGGGCCGATCCCGCTGTCCTGCCTGTGGTCATCGCCTGGCGTGGCTTGACCTCATCCCGCTTGCAAGTTTTTTTATTCTGCGCGGCCGGTGTCGGTATTGCCGTCGGCCTATTTCCCGCTCCTATCCCGTTGTCGAGCTTGCGACAGGTATGTTGGTTAGTCTTTTCGTCGTCCTTCGCAGCCAAGGCCAGATGGACGCTTGGTATTGGGTAGGCATGGTGGCGGTGTGCATCTTCTTGTTGGCCGGCCTTTTTGATTATCGCTCTCTTGTGCTGCCTGACGAGATTATCGGCGTTCTCCTGTTTTTGGGGCTATGTTCACTGGCGATCTGGGGATGGCAGGGTTTTGCCGAACACCTGGGCGCCGGTTTTCTGTTCAGCGCGCTTTTTGCTATACTCTATGCAGTGTCCGGAGGCCGTTGGGTTGGGTTCGGCGACGTGAAGTTGTTATTTGTTATCGGTCTGCTCTTCGGATATGCGCTCGGCTTTGCGGCGCTCATGGCTGCTGTCGCGAGCGCCACGATTGTTGCCTTGGTATTAATCGCACGGGGGAAAGCATCGCTGAAAACGGCACTGCCGTTTGGCTCGTTCTTGGCGGGCGCTTCCATCGTTATTCTCCTTTTTTATGATAAGCTCCAACACATCCGAGGAATTTTCTGAATCGCCCGTTACGCTTGTGGCACGCACAACGCGAGCTGCACCGGAGCATGAACGGATCATCTGGCAGGTTTTGCTGGTCGGAGTCATCATTGCCGGATTCTTCCTGGTTCGCCGTGCCGCCCAAGCCGAGGCCCGACTGACGGTTCAATGGGACAACAAAACCCGTGCTTTCCAGGGACATGTGACCGCCGGCATGACGATCCTTGATGCGCTCAATGCCTCGATGCATGCCGGGCAGATTCCGCTTCAATTTATGGTAGACCGAGACGACAAGGTTATCATCGTTCAACTTGATGGACAGGCGGGGAAGGGGTCCGACCGGGGCATTGCATTTTACCTCAATGCCCAGAAAATCGACGGCGAGACGATCAATAAAGTTTCAGTTCATGCGCATGACGAGATCGTCGTCAAAATTGCATCGGTGCGCTAGAGGTATGCATTTCCCATGTCCAGTTTTTTCCCGCGAAGATGCCAGCGGTGCCAGGCCAGTGCCGGTTTTACGCTGATCGAGATCCTGGTGGTCATTGCTATCATGGGATTGATCACCACGTTTCTTTTCATGACGTTTGCGCGGTCCCGGATCGATATTCGCCATGTCACTGCGGCTATTGCGGGTGATATTCGGGCCGCCCAGGCCCAGGCGGCCGCTTCGGCAAAATATCAAAACGTATTCCGATGCGGGTTCGGCATCAGATACCTGGGAGGGACCACCTACGGGCTGTATGCCGG
>CAYQNM010000002.1:12357-20596 GCA_964419015.1 uncultured Candidatus Saccharibacteria bacterium
GTTTATGTTTCAGGGAAAATTGAACTGCCAGCTGGAACGCTGACATGTCCGTAATCAATGAAGCATCACATATACCATTCGAATGATCGTGAGCGCGGATTTACCTTGGTGGAAACCCTGGTGGCGCTGACGCTGTTAACGCTGGCCATCGTTCCCTTGCTCAGTATGGCATTCGCTGCGACAAGCGTCGCCGATTCGCTTCGCAACGACATCACCGCCGCGGGCTTGGCTCAAGAGGGGATCGAAGTCGTGCGGGCTGTGCGGGATACCAACTGGTTCAACGGTCTTCCGGCGTTTGACGCCAATATGACGGCGGGCGATCACATGCCTGCGTGGAATGACGAGGCTGTTGCGGCGCCTTGGCGGGATGTGCCGCTCAAGATTGACGCCAACGGGGTCTATAACTACGCCGTCGGCACGGATACAGCCTTTAAACGAAAAGTCACGTTAACGAGGGTATCAAGCGTCGAAATGAAAGTCGTCAGCGAAGTGACGTGGCAGGAACGCAATCGGTCCCGGAATGTTCGTGTTGAAGCGGACCTTTTTGATTGGAAATAACATCATCATGCCGCATCCATCACAATCCATTTCGGGCGGCGAGCGTGGATTTACGCTTGTGGAAACGCTGATTACCATTGCGGTTTTTTCCGTTGTCGTCATCGGCATCGGGACGATTTTTGTCCAAGTTTCCGCGATACAGCGACGCGGATTTGGAGCCCAGAAAGTGCAAGAAAATGCGCTGTTTGTACTGGAGTCGATTGCCAGGGAAATCCGGGTCAGTACGATTCCCGCAGGGCAGAATAGCGATTGCGTTACCACGTTCGCCGATGCGTTGGCGATTATTCATCCAGTCAACGGCGCCGTCAGTTATTTTTTGACCGCTGACGGAGTTGTCCATCGGAGTGTCGGCGGGACAAGCGTGGCGATCAGTTCTAATGACGTGAAATTCACTCGCCTCCATTTCTGTGGAATGGGGACAAGTTTGGATAAGAAACAAGCGCGGATTGCCATTATTGCCACGGTTCAAAACAATACTCAAGGAACTCGCGACAAGGTCCAGTTTGACCTGCAGACGACGGTTGCTTCGCGAGAAGTTTCATCTGAACTTCAAAACTGACCATGACCAGCCGACACGCTCAATCAAAGAACAAGCTCGACCGCCTTCAGTGTGGTTCCATTATCATTTTTGCGCTCCTCATGCTCATTGTCATTATGACAATTGCAGGAGCCCTGATTGACGTTTTTCTTCCCAAGATACGGATTGTCACCGATGCGGTGCGCTCGACGGTAGCCATCTTTGCGGCCGATACCGGGAGCGAAGTATGCCTGTACGAGGCTCGTACTCAATCGCCGCCCATTGATCGTTCGACGCTTTTGACCAATGGGGCGACGTTCTCTCTCGCAAGTTTGTCGGCGTCGCTGGTCGATATTACCAACGATTGCCGTCCATTGGGGCAGGAGTCCTTTAGATTCAGGGCCGTCGGTACGTACGGCACGGTGTCGCGCGCGCTGGAAGTTTCCCAGTAGGCTTGAATGGCCGGAATTCTCCAGATGACAACTTTGTGGTATAGGTGAGTATGACTATGACGAAAAGGGAAGCAGAACAACGCATTGCCAAGCTTCGGGAACTTATCAATCATCATCGGTATGTGTACCATGTGCTTGATCGGGAAGAGATCCCCGCGGATGCCCTGGACTCCTTGAAAAAGGAGCTTTTTGATTTGGAACAGCAGTATCCCGACCTGGTCACGCCCGATTCGCCGACCCAGCGGGTGGCGGGCAAGCTCTTGGAAGGATTCGCAAAAGTATCTCATCCGGGACGCATGCTTTCGCTCAATGACGCATTTTCTCGCGACGACATGGCGGCATGGCTTGAGCGTCTTGAGAAACATCTCGGGCACAAGCTTACCGGAGGTTTTTATTGTGATTTGAAAATGGACGGGCTGGCAATCGAGCTGGTATATCGGCAAGGTCTTCTTGCGCAGGCATCTACGCGCGGGGACGGCCTTGTCGGAGAGGATGTTACTCAGAATATCAAGACCGTTGAGGCCATTCCTCTTCAGTTGCGCGACCAGGAACGCCCCATACCCCGAGAACTCATTGTTCGAGGCGAGGTATTTTTGGCAAAAAGCGAGCTCGCGCGGATCAACCATGAACTCGAAAAGGTTGGGAAGAAAGCGTACGCAAATCCGCGCAACCTTGCGGCGGGTACGATCCGCCAACTTGATCCTGCCATAACCGCCAGTCGTACGCTGTCGTTTTATGCGTATGGCATTGTCGGACCCGACGGCGTCTATGGCAACGGCTTTGAGACTCACGACGCGGAGTACGTCGCTTTGCGCGAGTGGGGTATCGGCACGAATCCCCACGGCCGACCCGTGGACAGTTTCCAGGACGTTATTGAATTTGCCCATGCCTGGGAGTCAAAGCGTGACAGTCTTGACTATGAATTCGATGGGACGGTCATCTCGATCAACAACAACAATCTCTATCGGCGCGCCGGCGTTATCGGCAAGGCGCCGCGCGGGGCCGTGGCGTTCAAGTTTTCTCCCCGCCAGGCGGAGACGATCGTCCAGGATATTCAAGTCCAAGTCGGGCGCACCGGAGTACTGACGCCGGTCGCGCATTTGAAACCCGTATCCATCGGGGGGACGACGGTTTCCCGCGCCACGCTGCACAACATGGATGAGATCGGCCGCCTCGGCGTAAAAATCGGCGATACCGTCATCGTCGGCCGGGCCGGAGATGTTATTCCCGATATCATCAAGGTCCTTCCGGAATTGCGCACGGGGAAGGAGAAAAACTTTCGCATGCCGGCTCGTTGTCCGGTGTGCCGGGCTCCTGTGAAGAAACATTCCGGCCAGGTCGCTTCGTGGTGTCCCAATGCCGATTGCCCGGCCCAAAAGAGGGAGGCAATCTACCACTTCGTCTCTCGACATGCGATGAACATCGAGGGTATTGGCCCCCAGACAATTGATGCCTTGATGGACGCGGGTCTCATTCAAGATTCGGCCGATCTGTTCTACCTCAACGTTCCCGATTTGCTCAATCTCGAGCGCTTTGCTGAAGTGTCGAGCCGGAACGCGATCGACTCGATTCGATCGCGCATGAACGTCCCGCTCGAACGATTTATCTATGCGCTGGGCATTCAGCATGTCGGCGAAGAAACGGCCCGTATTTTGGCCGGACGTTTCCGTACGCTGGATTCTCTGGCTCGCGCTACAGCCGAAGAACTTCGAGAGGTACCCGATGTTGGTCCCATTGTGGCAGAGAGCATTGCCGCGTGGTTCGGCAAACCATACAACCGTACCTTGCTCGCCAAGTTTTCCAAAGCCGGCCTTCGGATTGAAAAGGGCAAGATCCCCTCGCGAAAAGCGTTATCGGGAACGACGTTTGTTCTGACGGGTACGCTTGAATCCATGAGCCGGGAGGAAGCCGAGAGTGCCATTCGTTCCCTGGGAGGCAAAGCCGCTAGTTCCGTGTCCAAGGATACTGATTATGTCGTGGTCGGCGCCGAACCCGGTTCGAAGCTAGATGCGGCCCGGAAACTCGGCGTTACTATTCTGGACGAAAAAGCTTTTCGCGCGTTGCTTGAAAAGGGCCGCGCAAAAGCATAATGTTGTAGCGGGAGCGTGGCCGAGTGTTCCAGGCGCAGGGGCCGCAACTCCTGTCAGGAAGGGTTTAAATCCCTCCGCTCCCTCCACGTTCTTTCCGTCTTCGGGCCCTTTCTGTGAGGACTTTCTCCGTGAGGAAAAACGTGGTACTTTTAGACCAGCATGCTTACCGACCAAGAAGTCCGGCACATTGCGACACTGGCGCGCATTGACCTGGATGATCATGAAAAAACAGCGTTCAAAAAGGAACTTTCCTCTATTTTGTCGTACATTGATACACTTGAAAGCGCCGATACCGAAGGTGTCGAACCGCTCTATCAGTCCGCCGGCCTGTCTCATACTATGCGCGCAGACGAACACCGCAATATTTTTCCGTTTGACGACGCTCTTGAAAAAAGTCTCCTCGGTCAGGCGCCGATGCGGGAGGGGAGATTTATCAAGGTAAAATCGGTTCTCAAAAAATAACAAGCGAGCGCAGTGCCAAAGGCCAGTAGGCCGTGGTGGTTCACCCATTGTCAGATAACTATGCCGGGCAAGGGATATACAATTCATGATGTCCGCGAAGGCTTCCGGGAGGGCCGTTTTACTCCGCGGGAAATTGCTCAAACATACGCGCACACCATACAGGCACACAATCCGGAACTGAACGCCTATCTTTCCGTGTTTCCGAATTCTTCGGAGCTGGACGAGCGGAGTACGTCGCCATCTCCACTTGCGGGGGTCCCCTGTGCGCTCAAGGACAATCTCTTAGTCAAGGGAACTGTTGCCACCGCGGGTTCCAAGATACTGCAAAACTATATTTCTTCCTACGATGCCACCGTTGTTGCCAGATTGCGGTCGGCGGGGGCTGTTTTCATGGGCAAGACGAACATGGATGAGTTTGCCATGGGTTCGTCGACGGAAAACTCCGCATTTGGTCCTACCAGGAACCCGCTGGATACTACCCGGGTTCCTGGCGGTTCATCGGGGGGTTCGGCGGCGGCGGTTGCGGCTGATCTTTGTGTTTTTGCGCTCGGATCGGATACGGGGGGCTCAATTCGCCAGCCGGCATCGTTTTGCGGCGTTGTCGGCCTGAAGCCGACCTACGGGAGAGTGTCGCGTCACGGTTTGATGGCCATGGCTTCTTCGCTGGATCAGGTCGGTACGTTCACCAAAAATGTGTCGGATGCGGCCAGTATTCTTTCTTGTATTGCCGGGCATGATCCTTTGGACGCGACGACGGCCGATATTCCGGTACCTGACTACACGGCATCGCTGTCTCACGACCTCAAAGGAATGAGCGTCGGCGTACCGAAAGAATATTTTGGCGATGGGCTTGACGGCGAGGTGCGCCAACAGATCGAAGCAGCTATTGATGTGTGCAAAGACCTCGGTGTTACGGTTGTTCCTATTTCTTTGCCGAATTCCCACTACGCGCTGGCGGTGTATTATATCGTCATGCCATGCGAGGTGTCGGTGAACCTTGCGCGCTTTGACGGCATTCGCTACGGGTATTCGTCTTCCGACGCCGATACTTTGCTCGAGGTCTATCACAGATCGCGTGCTCGAGGATTCGGGCCCGAACCGAAACGGCGGATCATGCTTGGTACTCATGCGCTGTCATCCGGCTACTTCGATGCCTATTACCTGAAGGCCCAGAAAGTGCGTGCGCTTATCAAGCGCGACTTCGACGAGGCATTCCGGCGCGTTGACGCGATCATTGGCCCGACGTCGCCGAGCGTTGCATTCAAGATTGGGGAAAAGTCATCCGATCCGCTGGCCATGTATCTGTCGGATATTTACACGGTTCCGGTTAATCTTGCCGGGTTGCCGGCGCTTTCCGTGCCGTGCGGCGTGGGTGGGGATAGCAGGATGCCCGTCGGTTTGCAGATCATTGGCAAGCCGTTCGACGAGAGCGGAATTCTGCGCTTCGCCCATCACCTGGAAAAGCGTTTACAATCATGAATCTTCTGCAATCTCCACTTTGGTTTTCCGCCCGGCTTTTTCACATTGCTTCGTTGAGCATCGGAAAATATCGTCTTGCCAGTACGGCATCGTATGCCGATCGTTTTGTTCCGGACATCGTTCCCATCCTGCGCGATCTTTCGATTGCGCTGTGCGCCGTTCTGGTGGCGATTCTTGTGTGGATAGCGTTCAAGTTCAGATCACTCAATATTTCTTCCCACCAGGCCATACCCGGAGCGATTCCCGAACCGGCTTCCGGAGGCGCGTTTGCGGCGCGATGGGGAGAGATCGTGCGCCACATGGATTCCGCCAAAGAAGCAGAATGGAAGTTTGCGATTATCGAAGCAGACAAACTTGTTGATCTGATGCTTCAACGTGCCGGATTTCCGGGCGATACTCTGGGCGAGCGGCTCATGAATATCCAGGAAGGGCAGATTCAGACGCTGGAAGGATTGTGGCAAGCGCACAAAGTCCGCAACCGATTGGCGCATGATGTCGGCTATTTCCTACGGTACTCTGAAGCCAAGAATGCGATTGAACACTATGCGGACACCTTGAGGGAGTTTAACGCGCTCTAGGCGCGTTCGGAATTCGCCGGTTCTCCGTTTCGCACACCTGCGGTATACTAGATGGCATGACAGCATATTCCAGGATTGCCGGTTTGGTTGTTGCGGCGTTTTTGATCTTTGGATGCGCCGTTCTCGCCGCCGGCACGGCGCTGTATGCTCACCGCATCATGCCGGGTGTTTCTCTTGGCGTGGTTCCGCTGGGCGGATTGACCGCGCCAGAAGCGGCCGATCGGCTTTCGCGGCACATTCAGGAATTCCAGGACCATGACATTCCTGTTATCCTTGCAGGCCGACGGGAGGTCATCTATACCGATGCATTGCTTGCCTCGTTTTCAATATCGGATGCCGTTGAAGCGGCATGGAGTGTCGGACGTCAGGGTTCGTTGTGGGCTCAAATAGGCCAGCGATTTGCTACGCCGTTTGTTGGCCGCCAGCTGACGGCGGCGCTGAATGTTCCCGAAGCCGCCCTACGGAGGGAAATCGATGCGATCGCGAATTCATTCGACCAGCCCCGCAAAGACATCCGTCTTCGGATTGATGGTGCGCGTGTGAGCATCGAGACCGAAACAAGTCCCGGACGCATTGTCGACAGAGCGGCCGGATACGCCGACATTTCCGAACGGGTACGGACGCTCGATACGCGACCTCTTGTGCTCGCCGTGATTGACGATATCCCACGCGGGGACATTGCCTCGGCGCCGGATGCCAAACGTCAGACCGAGCGCATACTTGCCGGGCCGCTGGTTCTGGCGGCGGATGGACATCGGTTCACCATTACTCCGGCGCTGATCGGTTCCTGGATCCGGTCGGATTACCAGGGGACTGCATTGGTGCCAGTGCTTGACCGTCAGGCGATCAGCACCTACGTCACTCATATCGCCGATGCCGTGAATATTGAACCGGTCAAACCAATCCTCGCGCTCCGGGAGGGCATTGTCACGACATTTGTTCCGCCGCGCCCGGGCCAACGATTGGAAGAAGAAAAGACCGTCGATCTGATCGAGCAGGCGCTTTTGGGTCGTCGGAGCGGTGCAACGGCGTCCGCGACGCTTGCCTTGCCGATCAAGGTTATCCGGCCAGTTCCGCAAGATACCGATATAGACCTTTCCGGAATTACGGAATTGATTGGGCAGGCGACTACGCCGTTCATTGGTAGTCCGCGTAACCGTGTCAGCAATATCAAAAACGGAGTCAAATTTCTCAATGGTCTCCTGGTGAAACCTGGCGAGGAATTTTCTACCCTGCGAGCGCTGGGTACGATCGACAACACGACCGGATACCTTCCGGAGCTTGTTATCAGAGGAGATGCGACGACGCCCGAATTCGGGGGAGGACTGTGTCAGGTCTCGACGACGCTCTTTCGCGCGGTGCTATCGGCCGGGTTACCGGTTACCGCCAGGCGTAGTCACTCATACCGGGTTTCCTATTATGAGCGTGACGGCCAGGGCACTTTCATTGGTCCTGGGTTGGATGCGACGATTTACGAACCTGATCTGGATTTTCGATTCGTCAACGATACCGGCGCCCCCATCCTCATTTACGGCTATACGGAGGGCGACACTATTACGTTCCAGCTCTATGGTACGCGGGATGGACGCACGGCAAGTGTCCAGGGTCCTCATCTTTTGACCGAAACGGCTCCCGGAGATTCGATCTATACTCAAACTGATACGCTTCCCAAGGGAACGACAAAACAGGTCGAAACCGCTCACCCTGGCGGTTCCGCAATTGCCCGCTATGTTATTACGTATCCCGATGGCCACGTCGCCAGCCAGGAGTTTAAAAGCTACTATCGACGCTGGCCCGCGCGGTTTCTTGTCGGTATGCACTAGGTTGTGGATGACGCGCTCTTTCGTGCTTTCGTCAGGCGGGTATATAATGGAAGAAGGTATCAACTAATTTGTTGCGCATGAACAAATACGTATGGATCGTAGTCGGTATCATCGTAGTTCTGGCGATCATCGGACTCTCCAGGGGATCGTTGCCCCAGCAGGCGGGTACGAAGAGTTCGCCCACGCCGGTCGGGTCGACAAAAAACTATGGCGCCAGCCCCAGCGTTACGCCGACTCCCGCAGGCAGCATGATCAGCTATGCTGATGCGCTCCAGCGCTA
>CAYQNM010000002.1:20696-46901 GCA_964419015.1 uncultured Candidatus Saccharibacteria bacterium
GACGAATAGTCCGCCTGCCGCCAGGAGAAAAATAAGCGGAAACACGGGTACCCGATATCGCGCCGATGCAACGGCTCCGGTGGCAAGGGCCAAGTACCCGATGATGCCGATAAGGAGCATACCTGTCTTTTGCAGGTGCGGTCCGGCACGTCGATACGTTCCTTGTATAAATGATCGGGCCGCAAATCCGTACATGATAATCCAAAATAGCTGACCTGCCCGATCCGCGACGCGCGGCACCTGCAGGTGGAAAACCCTGCCGATATGCTGGTATCCGTCGTTAAGGAAAAAAGCGGCGATATTGGACAATCTGGTTGCCAGGAATGCCAGCGGCATTGCTCTGACGAATTGCCAGCCGATGCTGACGAACTGCTTCTCAAAGACGAGACTTTTGAAAAAGTCTTCCCGCTGTCCAGGATGTCCCAGGAGCGCCGTGAGCGTAGAAATCGCATGTGGCCAAGGGATGCCTCGGGTGCGAGAGAGTACCAGCGGAATATCGTAGAAGTAAAGGTTGTAGGATCCGACAACGGAGATATTCCAGCTTCCAAAGCGCGCATAGTTTCTGATTGACCAGGGTGCAATGACAATCAGGCATCCTGCGATGAAACAGCCGAGCGGCTTCCATCGGAAAGGACCTTTTTTGTCCGAAGTCCGGCGCGGCCAGAGATACCACAGGAAAATCGCCACTGCCGGAAGAAGAATCGGCCGCGTAAGCGCGGCGAGTCCGAAAATAATTCCCGCGGCTGCCCCCGACCGCCACGCAGGATGCTTGTGCGCCGCGATTGCGATCCGCACGAGAGCGAGCAGAAGAAAAGTAAACAGCGTCTCGCTCATGGCGAGGCCGGACCAAACAACGAAATAGGGTTCGACGGCGAAAAGGATACCGGCAATCCAGCCGCCCGGCCTGCCCCAGAGTATGGTGCCGATGGAAAAGACCAAAAGCGCCGACAGCCAGACGAGAACGTAGTGGCACATACTCACGAGCCATAGCGCCCGCCCGCCAAACGATGCCAGATACGCGAATATAGGATAGACGGGCGTTCGGAAACTGTCTGGGGTGTAGGGTGGTCGCGCGTCACGGGAAAATACGCCGTGCTCGAAAAGATTTTTTCCGGTTTGCAGATACTCTCCGGCGTCCTCTGGAGAGGCGGTTTCTAGGGTGATGCCGGTATGCCAAGCGGCGCCGAATACGAAAAGCCGCGGTATGAGCGTTGCCAGAAGCAGGATGCCGACGGGAAACAGGCGAGTGTGGTTTCGGATCTCGGATGAGGGGTGCATGGCATCGGATACGTCTAGCGCGAACGTTTCACCAGGTAGCCGCGGGGATTAAAGGTAAGAAAGAATTTTTCCCGGGAGTGATCGGTGCTGAACCCCGGCTCGTTTCGAAGGAATTCGGAAACCGCTTCCATTGGTCCGGGTCCGTGCTCCTTGTTTACCGGGTGACCGTTGACATTGGTATCTTCGACGATTAGGTACTGCCCGGCCGTGACGAGCGGGGCGTAAAGGCGCAGTTCTTCCAAAACATGGTGCATGCGGTGGTCGGAGTCAAGAATGACCATGATGCTGTCGTCCGGACCGATCTGTTCCCGCACCTGTCGTAGGGTGTCGAGGTCGGTCGAAGATCCCGTAATGTAGGAGATCAAGTCGTGGCGGGGACGCTGGGAGTCGGGCCGGATATCGACAGAAATCACTCTGCCTTTTTGCATGAGCTGGCAAAGATGGGCAAGATACAGGGCCGATCCTCCGTTTGCCGTGCCCGTTTCTATGATGATGTCGGGCTTGGTCTCGTGGATGATTTCCTGGTAGATCCAAAGGTCCAGCGGCAGTTTGTAGGTCCGTACCCCACACCAGAAGGTAGAAGTCGGGCCTTTTCCGAATGCTTGGCTGTTGTAATACAGGGAATGAAACTCATCCACGATGTTGCGCTTGCGTCGGGATGTGATGTACGCGCGCTCCAACAGCAGATAGCGGAGCTTTCTGAAATCGCTTCGGATGTTGTGGTAGATACGTTGCAGTCGCGACATACGGGTTTTCACGCACCTGCACAATAGAACTTTTCGGGCGTTTGTTCAAGGTTCCCGGAAACGAAAAACCGCCTCGGCGGGCGCCGGGGCGGGGTACGGGGAGGGAGGGGTTTCACGTCGGGGTGTCGTTCCAGTTGACGATGATCGAGTACGAGCTTTGACCTCGCGCCCAGTCATATCCGTATTCGATCGTCGGGTTCAATCCTTTTTGTGTGCAGTACTCATAGACGGCTTGTCCGGCGCCGCGTAGCCATTCCGGTTCGACCTTGAGGTAGCTCGGGTCTGGTTTCTGGTAGTCGTCGCAAGAGAGTCTCATGATGAGCGCATGAGTCTCTCCGACTTGCGCGGCGTGAGTGGTCAATTCCCGGATTTTGGTGATGATCGTCTGCGCCCTAAATTCGACTGCGCGATTAATCTCCTGCGCCGGGAACTGTCCAGTCTGCGGCTCACTGCAGATGTTCTCATACGCTTGCCGGCTTCTTCTGGTCATCTGTTGCAGTACCTGTATGTCCATCGTCTCCCGGCCTCCTTCGTGTAACGTGTTCTGCGCCCTGCCGAAATCATGTCAGATATCGGTGAGACTATTGTTAACTTTTGCTTAAACTTTCATTAAATAGAATATGGTGCCAGCGAGGTAAGGATAATCGAACGATAAGACCTTGCAGATATTGAAAAACTATGGTAGGATACTTTTATCCCACCGTTTATCATTATGGGTCCGGATGATTGCCCGGCCCGAAGGGGCCATAAAACCGGGGCAATCAAAATCGTAAAATGTCGCATCATAACGCACAACTAGCTATATATCTCGCTCCAATGTTTTTTGGTGTTGGAGATGATCTTCGCGATTGTGTCGCGGCGTTTGGACATCAACGATTTCTGGATTCTCGATAATTCACCTCGTTTGTGGTCAAGCGCCGCGGAAAACAATCCGCGGCGCTGTTGTTGTATGCCAGCTTGTCTACACCAAACAGTGCGTTCGGAAACGCGGTGTTCGTTAAAAAGGAGAGCGGAACATGTTCGTTGCAGGCAGGAGTAGATCCGTAGAAAGAGGAAGCAATCCGCTCTGGTATCTGTTCGGGAAAACGTGGCAGTATTCTGCGGGGAACCGACACAAGGTTGCATGGTGCTGGGTTATGTTTATCGTTGCCAACATCATCGTACTCTTTGGCCAGCCTTTCGTTGTGGCAAGGATCATGGATGTGATCCAGAAAGAGAGCGTCACGGCCACGAATATCAGATTTCTTCTCGAACTCCTGGCACTGACGCTCGTATTCGAGTTTGTCTTCTGGACATTCCACGGTCCTGCGCGATGCATCGAACGCGGCAACGCGTTCAAGGCACGGACGAATTATCGGCGATTCCTGTTGAAGGGGGTCATGACCCTGCCGATGGAATGGCACGTCGACCATCACTCTGGTGATACGATCGACAGGATCGAAAAAGGGACCAATGCGCTCTTTTTGTTCTCGGAGGAATCCTTTGAAGTGATCTACGCCATAGCGCAGCTTGTCATCAGCTACGGCATACTGGCGTACTTCAGTCCGCTGTCTGCCTTTATCGGTTTGGGAATGATCCTTGTCTCTGCTTGGATGACAGTCCGATTTGATCGAGTGATGCTTGGCCAGTATGAGGAACTCAATCGGGCGGAAAATGGCGTTTCGGAGGGCGTGTTTGATGCGGTGAGCAATATCGCAACGGTCATTATTCTGCGTGTCGAAGCGTTGGTCTTCAGCGCGATCATGCGCAAAGTGGAAAAGCCGTTCGACGTTTTCACGCGCAATCAGCGCTTGAATGAAACGAAGTGGTTCCTGACGAGCATGTGCTGTACCGTCATGACAGTTGTCGTGCTTGCCATGTACTTTCGACAGAGCATCGGTACGGCCCAGGGCGTTCTCGTGGGGAACGTTTATCTCTTAATCAGGTACCTTGAAAATATGAGCCAGATCTTCTACAAGTTTACGGGCATCTACAGCGAGATCCTTCAGCGCAAGACGAAGATCATGAACGCAGAGGATCTTGCCAGGGACTTTAAGACGGAAAACTTCGCGAATCACGTGCTACCTGCAACGTGGCGGCGAATCGAGGTGAGCGACTTATACTTCTCGTATCATGGTGATGGAGACGCCGGCCAGCATCTGGAAGGCGTTTCATTATCGCTGTCACGCGGCGAACGTATTGCCCTGGTGGGCGAGAGCGGAAGCGGGAAGACGACACTGTTGAAAATCATGCGGGATTTATACCATCCGCAGAGTTTGCGTCTTGTGGTTGATGGCAAGCACATTCCCGATGGTTTTTCCGGGATCAGCCGGGCTATTGCCCTGGTGCCCCAGGATCCGGAAATCTTCGCGACCACGATTCTCGAGAATATCACGCTGGGCGCTGATTACGATCTGGAGTTAGTCAGGCGTTTCACCGATATGGCATGCCTTACGGATGTCGTTGAAAACTTGCCGAGAAAGCTCGATTCCTCGATCAAAGAAAGGGGAGTCAACCTTTCGGGTGGCCAGCAACAGCGTCTGGCGCTGGCACGCGGGTTGCTTGCTTGCCGTGACAAAGATGTGGTACTTCTGGACGAGCCTACGAGCAGTCTGGATACGGCGACCGAGATGAGAGTCTACGCGAATATCTTTCGGGAATTTCGGGACAAAGCAATTATTTCATCCATTCACCGATTGCATCTGCTCCCGCTCTTTCACCGCATCTATGTGTTCGGCGGGGGACAAATCATCGCTTCGGGAAACCTGGGCGACCTGTTAGCGCAGTGTCCGGAATTCCAGGATCTGTGGCGACAATATCACGAACAAAAGACACTCGAGCTCCCCTCCGATGTCAACCAAGGCACGAAAGCAGCTCGAAGATGATGTGCGAAAAAACAACCGCCATGGCACAAGAGCTATGGCGGTTTTTGAAATCCGCATTTTGGGGGACGAGTTGACAAGTAGTCAAGTGAACTATAGTATTTGAGGTCGTAAGGACATGAAGGAGAGTCCGCGTGCTCAGTCACCTGATGACGAAAAAGGACGGACACATTTTCATCAATGCTGCTTGTGGTGATTCGCAGGTCAGAGTCATATGGCGTGCGGCCAGAGTTGCCTTGAGAGAAAATAAGGGTGTACGCTATCGGGTTGTCAACAAAGAGGAATACAGGTTTTTGAGTCTTGCTAAGGCCAAAAACGTCATGACACCGGACGCATGGATACAAGAACTCCGGGACTACCTATCGGACCCGCTGAGCAGTAGGGAGGTGCAACAGCTCATTACTCCGAGAACCAGGGAGAGGATCATCGTAGAGCTAAACAAGGAACGGGCTGAATTGCATAAAGAGTGTCTTACTCTGGACGAGGAAATCAAGAACATAGAAAAAATTCTTAGCGTCTAACTTTTCATTCCGCATGGTTCGCCCAGCGGTTTTTATTTTTGCGAGGTACAAGTTACGGATATATTAAAGGTGAAGCCCGCGCTGATGCTTGATAAAGTCGGGCTTTGATAGCATAATATGCCCAGCCAGTTTGGCTTGGAAGGAGTGTGCTCTTTGAGATTATGGTCAGCGCGCCAACCGTGGATCCCGCGGAGTTTTCACCGGGAAGTGGTCAGTCGTCTGCTCGATCTCGGACTCTTGAAATTCGATAATGGCCGGAATTTGCCGCTCAAAGGCGGTGGCACAACGGACGTCTACATCAACCTGCGTGATGCCCGTGACAATCCCGAGGCCATCAGCTATCTTGCGGAGCTATTTATGGAGCCATTGCGTCGGCTCAATGTTCAGCGTTTCGTCGAGGTGCCGGATTCGGTGTCGTGCTTTGCTGGGCCGCTCGCAGTTGCCTCGGGGCTTCCATATCTCACGATCAGGGGAGAGGCCAAGGAAGGCCGCGTCGCCAATGCCAAGGTGATCGGTCACGCCACCGAGGGCGAACGGGTCTGCATCATCGACGATGTCATTACCGATGGCGCGTCAAAGATCGGTCCGTATCAGGAGTGTCTCCGGCTCGAACTCGACGTGGTTGCGTTGGCGGTGCTCGTCGATCGTCAGCAGGGCTGGTCGCAGAACCTTGCCGCCAACGGGTGCGGCAATCCCGACGTCTGGGCTGGCATGACCTTGCATGACGTCCGGCGTGAGCTCATCACCATGGGCGAGATGGAGCGGTGCGACCACAAGGTCGAAGACGCCAATCCGATTATCGTCGCGCTTGACGGCAAGCCGTGGGAGGAGATCCTGCCTCTCATCGATCAGCTTCGCACCACCGGATGCATCCTCAAAGTGAATGATCTCGTGTTTGCCGAGGGGATGGACCACCTGTTGCCGGAGCTGTCGGTCTATGGCCGCGTCATGGTCGATCTCAAAAGTCACGACATTCCGAACACCGTCGAGAATACCTGCAAGCGTCTCGCTCGGCACGCTCCATGGGCGGTGACGGTCCATGCTTCCGGCGGCGGCGAGATGGTCAAAGCGGCTGTCAAAGCGCTGGCTGGGACGGACACCAAGGTGCTTGCCATTACAGCACTGACGTCACTGACCGATGATGATTGTAAGGTAATTTATGGTAAGACCTCTCTTGAGACTGTCGGGTGGCTTGCAGTCGAAGCTAACCATGGCGGTGCACACGGTTTCGTATCTTCTCCGAACGAAGCTACTCTACTGAAATTGAAATTCCCAGATAAAGTCATTGTGACGCCGGGTATCAGATCCGACAGTAAGGCGGCGAACGATCAGGCAAGGATTGCGACGCCCAAGGGCGCCATGGACAACGGTTCCAACTATATCGTGATGGGGCGTCAGATCCTTGGCGCAAACGATCCGATCGCCGAAGTGAGGCGTGTGCTCACCGAGGAGCTTGGCGTCGTCTTATAAGGGTGAGTGGGGTGTCTGACCAACGCGGTTAGGCACCCTTTTAATTTTCAGTAAATTTGTTGAGGGTGAAAAAAGACCCCGTAAAAGTAAATTGCAAGGCAATTTCCTCACGTGGCCGCGTGAACAAAAACCCCGTGATGGCAAAGCCATCACGGGGTTTTTGTTTTTACGCGGTTGCGGGGGCGGGATTTGAACCCGCGACCTTTGGGTTATGAGCCCAACGAGCTACCAGACTGCTCCACCCCGCGATGTATTCCTCACTTTGAGTGAGGAGCTCTATTCCCCTGAGGATACTCCCTTTCTTGGCTTTTGGCAACTGCGGTTGCGACGGGCTTTTGCTCTTGCTACACTGGCAGGAGAACGGTTCTTTAGCTGGCGAGGACGTATGACGTATGCCGCCGTCATCAAGGGCTTACGCCGAGATATCGAGGCGAAATATCCTGCTTCACACAGTGTCTGTGCCGACCAGGATGCCATTGCCCGATGCGATACATCAAAGTATCTTGATCGCTGGGTTCTCGTTGAGCATGTCCTTTCGATGATCGAGGAGGCCGAATCGCAGATCGCGGCCGGTTGCATGCCGCGGGCACGACGGATTCTTGAGGACTCCGTGTGTCATCTTGCCCGTTTGGGTGTCGTGTCACCGGAGGATCTTCCCTCTACTCTCGCCGGACTAAGAACTCCCTAGTTCGGCTTTTTTCTTGAAAAAACCGTGAAATTGGGATATCATGAGCAGTGACCTTTGTCGGCGTAGCTCAGCTGGTTAGAGCATGGCATTCATAACGCCAAGGTCGGTGGTTCGAGTCCACCCGCCGACACTCTTGTCCCATTCATCCGGCCATCATAGTTATGGTGCCTCACTACGATATGACTAACGGTTTTGAACATCAGTTCCATACATTCGATTCTGGCTTGCGTTTGGTTACGATTCCCATGACGAGTACCAAGACCGTCACGGTCCTGGTGCTTGTCGGCACCGGCTCCAAGTATGAGACGAAGGAAATCAATGGCATTTCGCATTTTTTGGAGCATATGATGTTCAAGGGCACGACGAAGCGGCCGGGATACTTGGACATCGCTCGACAGTTGGATTCCATCGGCGCGCGCTCTAACGCGTTTACCGGAAAGGAGTACACCGGCTATTACGCCAAAGCCAGCGCTGAGAAGCTTGATACCGTACTCGACGTTATTTTCGATATTTTCCTGAATTCGTCGATGACCGAAGATGCGATTGAAGTCGAACGCAACGTGATCGTCGAAGAACTCAACCGCGAGCGCGACAATCCGGAAATCTACGTCGGGTCTGTTTTCGAGGATTTGCTGTACGGCGACCAGCCAGCCGGATGGGAGATCGGCGGAAACAAAGAGACGATCATGCGACTCAAGCGCAAGGACTTTTTGAATTACTTTCAAACGCACTACATTGCGGAGAATACGGTTATTGCCGTCGCGGGGAATATCGACCCGGTCTCCGTGCGTGCCAAGACCGATGAATACTTCAAGAATATCCGTCAGGCCAAACCCGTAATAAAACTTCCCGTAACCGAAGAACAAACGGGCCCGCAAATCCGCGCGCTGTTTCGAGAAACCGACCAGGCGAATTTCATTCTTGGACTTCGCGCATACAACATGTTCGATCGGCGCAAATACCCGCTGGGCATTTTGAGCATTGTGCTGGGCGGTGGTATGAGTTCTCGGCTTTTCGTCGAGGTTCGGGAAAAGCGCGGACTTGCGTACGCGATCGGTGCTGGAAGACAGGAGTATACTGATAGCGGGTATTTTGAAATCGGAGGCGGAGTCAACAAGGACAAGGTTTCCGAAGCTCTGAAAGTGATTGTCTACGAGCTCCGGCGGATCCAGCATGAAGGGATTACGGCGGAAGAACTTCAGCAGGCGAAAGACCAAATCGAAGGCCGTTTAGCGTTGTCCTTGGAACATTCGGACCGAGTCGCCGAAACCTACGCTGAGCCGATTTTATTCGAGGGTATGCCTTTGACGCCCGAAGAAGAACTCGCTAAAATCAAAGAGGTGACGCTCGATGCCGTCAAACAAGTCGCGCTCGACGTTATCAATCCGCACAAGCTCAATTTCGCCGTCATTGGTCCGTACCGCGACGACGCCATATTCCGCGATGCGCTCAAGTTCTAGAACCCATATGCCTGATTCAACTCGCGTCGAATTGTCGATGAGCAGCATTCTCAAGGTGATCGTCACCTTGCTGTTTTTCCTGCTCTTATACACGCTCAAGGACATCATCATTATTTTCCTCTTTGCCCTGATTCTGGCCTCGGGCATCTCTCCATTTGCCAACTGGCTTCAGTCAAAAGGATTGCCCCGGCTCCTGGGAGTCTTGTTCCTGTACTTGGTGGTGTTCGGGCTTTTTATCTTCATTGTTTCGCTGGTCGTGCCATTCATCTCAAATGACTTAGTGCAGCTTACGACCGTTTTCCCAAAAATTGTCGAAAAAGTTTCAACGTCGCTCGATACGGTCCAGCGCGGCGCGCCCAAGTATTTTGATTTTATCAGCGAAGTGCAAAATCTGCTCGACGTCTTTACCGGCTACCTCCAGCAGTTTTCGCAATCGGCGGTCGGGTTTGTGGTCGGCGTCTTCGGCGGACTGTTCTCGTTCGCGGCTATCATCATTATTTCTTTTTACCTTTCTGTCCAAAAAAACGGCATTGAGAGCTTCCTTGCTTCGGTTATCCCTGAAAAATACGAACGCTACGCCATCGACCTATGGCGTCGGTCCGAAATCAAAGTTGGCCGCTGGTTCCAAGGTCAGTTGCTTTTGGCTCTGATCATGGGGTTTATGGTATATGTGGGACTATCCCTTTTGAAAATCAAATTCGCGCTTATTCTGGGGCTTCTGGCCATGGCCCTTGAAATCGTACCAGTTGCAGGCCCCGTACTGGCCGCGATTCCGGCAATTTTCTTGGCGTTCATCCAAGATCCGACGCTTGGCCTTTGGGTGATTGTTTTTTATATCATTGCCCAGCAGCTTGAGAACCATGTGCTTGTGCCCCTTATTTTAGGCAGGACGATCGGCTTGAATCCCGTGGTGGTAATTCTCGCCTTGCTGACCGGCGGAAGCCTTGCCGGCATTCCGGGCGCAATCTTGTCGGTGCCGATTGCAACGGTTATCGTGGAGGTCATCGACGACGTCGCTCGGAGCAAAGAACTTCGGCGCGGCGCGATCTAGGATTCTCCTCATGACGACGCTCTATGTGGTCGCCACACCGATCGGCAACTTGGAAGATCTGACGCTTCGGGCAATCAACGTTCTCACGAATGTTGATTTCATTTTGGCCGAGGATACTCGTGTGACCAGGCGCCTCCTAGAGCGATACCATATCAAGCTCCACGATCTGATCTCGTACCATCAGCACAGCGCGCTGACGAAAATCGATACGATTATCAGCATGCTCAAGCAGGGGAAAAACGGGGCGCTGGTATCCGATGCCGGGACACCGGGAATCAACGACCCCGGGGGGTATCTGATCGCGAAGATTCTGGAAGCCTTGCCGAGTGTGAACGTCGTTGCTATTCCCGGTCCGAATGCGGCCATCGCGGCATTGAGCGTCAGCGGATTTTTGGCGGACCGATTTACCTACTTGGGGTTTCCGCCCCACAAGAAGGGACGTCAGACGTTTTTCAAAGATATCGGGGCGATGCCGGGCACCGTTGTTTTTTATGAATCGAAGCATAGAATAGGAAAGGCGCTCGAGGCGTTGCGCGACGTCGCCGTTCTGGGCGATCGGCCGGTCGTGGTCGCTCGCGAACTGACCAAACAGTTCGAGACAATCTACCGCGGCACGATTGATGACGTCATTATGCAGATTATCGCGCGCGAGCCCCTGGGAGAGTTCGTCGTCGTCATCGGCCCACAACCAAAGAAAAAATATGTCCAAGAATAAATTTTATATCACAACCGCGATTGTTTATACGAACGGCTCACCGCATATTGGGTACGCGTTTGAGTTGGTTTTGACGGATGTACTAGCCCGATGGCACCGCTTACAAGGGGACGATACTTATTTTTTAACTGGTACGGATGAGCACGGTTCGAGCGTGGCCAAGGCCGCTGTCAAAGCAGGCACTGATCCCCAGGCATTTGTAGATCGTATCGCGGGCGAAGTCCAACAGCTGGGCAAGATTTTGAATATTTCGAATGACGGTTTTGTGCGAACGACGGACCAGGTGAATCATTGGCCGACGGCAATAAAGCTTTGGAATATTCTGGCCGAGAAAGGTGATATATACAAAAAGAAATATGAGGGGTTGTACTGCGTTGGCCACGAGGCGTTCATTAAAAAGAGCGAGCTCGTCGACGGCCTCTGCCCATTGCACCAAACCGCGCCTGAAGTTGTCGAGGAAGAAAACTGGTTTTTTAAGATTACTCGATACAAAGATGAGATTGCCAGGCTCATTGAGAATGACGATCTGAAGATTCTGCCTGAAACGTGCAAGAAAGAAATCCTGAATCTGATAAGAGACTCTGAAGACGTGAGTTTTTCTCGGCCGTCATCGACCCTGATGTGGGGGATACCGGTGCCCAATGACCCGACCCAGACGATGTATGTGTGGGTAGACGCCTTAAGCAACTATATTTCCGCGCTTGGCTACGCGTCGGGTGGTGGTGGGTTTAAGAAATACTGGCCAGCGGATGTGCACTTAATTGGCAAAGATATTCTGCGCTTTCACGCCCTCATTTGGCCGGCGATATTGTTGTCGGCCGGCATTGAACTTCCCAAGGCAATTTATGTCCATGGCTTCATCAATATTGACGGCCAGAAAATGTCCAAGACGATCGGCAATGTAATTGATCCGTTTACAATCGTAGAGAAATACGGCGCTGAAGTTGTCCGCTATTTCCTGTTGCGCGAGATTCCATCAGGCGATGATGGGGATTTCTCAACCAGGGCATTGGAGGCGCGGTATAACGGCGATCTGGCGAACGGGTTGGGCAATCTCGTCCAGCGCGTCGTCACGCTCATCGCCAACAACCTGGATAATGAACTCATCTACGATGCCGGAAAGGTTGCCGATGTTCCAGAACTTGCTTGGGTGCTCGATGATGTGGAATTCGAGAAAGCCATGGAGTCGTTCCGCTTACATGATGCGCTTGCGGAGATTTGGAAAAAAATCGGCGTCGCCGATGCCTACGCAACGATGCATAAGCCGTGGGCGCTGGTGAAAGAGGACGCCGCTGGATTTCTCAAGGTCATGACGGCGCTTGTCGGTATGGTTGGGCACATTGCCTGGCTTCTCCAGCCGTTTATGCCGGGTACGGCGGAAAAAGTTTTCGCGGTGTTCGGCCTGGAAGGCAAGCGCGCTGTTCCCGACGGTGCTAAGCTCATTGTTGCAAAAGGCGAACCGTTGTTTCCTCGCCTGGTATGAGAATCATCGACACCCATTGCCATCCGCAATTTCCGCACTATGACCAGGATCGGGAGGCAGTTGTCGCTCGCGCCCGCGAGGCGGGGGTCGGCATGATCTGCGTCGGCACGGATTTTGAAACGTCACGTCTTGCCGTGGAACTCGCGCAACGCTACCCAGATATTTGGGCATCGGTCGGCCTGCATCCCAACGACAACCTTGGCGAAGTATACGATCAGGATCTCTATGAAAAACTCGCGAGCGATCGCCGAGTTATCGCCATCGGAGAAGTCGGCCTGGATTACTACCGCACTACCGAGCCGGACAAAAAGAAAACCCAGCGCGAGCGGTTTGAGCGGCAGATCGAACTTGCAGTAAAACTTGGCAAGCCGCTCATCATTCATTGCCGCGATGGTTCGACTTCGCCAACCACCCGTGCGCATGAGGATATGATTTCAATACTTGAAAGTTTGAGTTTCCCCCCCAAAGGTGTCATTCATAGTTTTACTGGTACCTGGGATGATGCGGAACGATACATCGCTCTGGGATGGTATCTTGGATGTAATGGTATTACTACGTTTGCGCGACAGTACGACGAGGTTATCACACGAATCCCTGTGGATAATATTCTCCTTGAAACGGATGCTCCGTACCTTGCGCCCGTTCCTCATCGCGGCAAACGCAATGAACCGGGGTACGTTATTGAGGTTGCCCGGCATATTGCCCTGCTTCGCAACATGGATCTCGACGAATTTTTGCATGCCACTCTCAAGAATAGTTTGAATCTTTTCAACCTTTCTCTATAGAGGTCGGGTATCCTTTATATAGCTTTTATAATCTTTTATTTCATGTCGTCCGTTTTGCGAGAATATAAAAAGCTTTGATTGGCGGCATATAAATCGACGTCGGCGAATTTTTACCTGGGGAGGGCGCGCCCTCCTTTTTTGACGCAAAAATAACGAGTTTATAACCCGTCATTCCCCATGGCATCGGGAAAAAACGCATGATAAAATGAAGACAGATATGGAGCAAAAGTTTCAAAAAGTTTTTCTTATTATTCTCGATGGTTTTGGACTTGCTTCTCCTGGTCCGGGCAATGCCATCAGCCAGGCCGGTATGCCGTATTTAAACCGACTGATTGCGGAGTATCCGTCGTTCAGTTTGGCGGCGTCGAGTTTGACGGTCGGCATGCCCTGGGGGCAGTCCGGCAACAGCGAAGTGGGACACTCGGCGATCGGCACGGGGCGGATCATCATCCAGGATTTGGCGTCCATCAACAGCGCGATCCAGACGGGGACATTTTTCACCAACGACGTGTTTCTTCGGGCCGCCGCGCATTGCAAAAAGCACACCTCGACATTGCACCTGGTCGGCTGTGTCAGTCCCGGAGGCATTCATTCGCATGAAAATCATTTGTTCGCGCTCATGCAGTTCGCTACACGCCAAGGTCTTGTTCCGGCGGTTCATGTTATCACCGACGGTCAAGACATGCCTCCCCAGTCGGCTGTTGCGAGTCTACGCAAACTTCAGGACATCATGACGACCGCTCCGGCGATTCTCGCGACGATCAGCGGCAGGACGTACGCCATGGATCGTGTCCTGAACTGGCCGCTCACCGAGCAGGTCTGGAAGGCGATGGTCGACGGCGATGCGCCGCTGGTTCGGGATGCTCAGGCATACCTTGAGGAGTCGTACCGTCAGGGGATTTTCGACCACGATATCGCGCCGGCGGTTGTAGCGCGAGACGGCGCACCCGCGGCGGTTATCCGGGACAACGATGCGGTTATCTTTTTCAATTTCAGGAACGATCGGATGAAACAGCTCGCGGCGCCTTTTGCCGATCCGTCGTTTGTCGGATTTGCACGCAAGCGAGTTCCTCGCAACCTTTTCGTTGTCACCATGACCCGTTATGCTGATACCATTTCGGCCGAGATTGCCTACGATGCGCCAGCTATTGCCAATACGCTCGGAGAGGTCGTTAGCCGCGGGGGAGCCGCCCAGTACCGGATCGCCGAAAAAGAAAAAGAAGCCCATGTCACTAATTTTTTCAACGGCGGTCGCCTCGCTCCATTCGAACGGGAGCAGCGCATCATCGTATCATCTCGGATGCTCAAGGGTAAGGAATACCTGGAGCACCCCGAAATGTCGGCCCGCAAAGTAGTGGATGCCGTGCGAGAGCATATGGCCGACGATGTGAAATTGTACGTTGTTAATTTTGCCAACGCCGACATGATCGGACACACGGGAAATACTGTGGCGACTGTTACGGCGCTTGGGGTGTTGGACGAATACCTGGCAGCGGTCGTCGAAGAGCTGATTTCCGAGCCAACAAACGCGGTCGTCATTACCGCTGATCACGGCAACGCCGAAGAACTGATTGACCCCCTGACCGGAAACGAAGACACGATGCATTCGACGCGCAACGTACCGGCCGTCTTCGTGGCCCGACCGTTTCATGGTCAGGGGACGGGTAAAAATCTTTCCGTGCTTGCCGATGAAAACCCCGCCGGGACGCTGGTTGATATCGCCCCGTCCGTCCTTAGCCTGTTGGGTCTTTCAAAACCCATTGAGATGACCGGTTCCGCACTTCTTTGAACATGAAAATGCGATCCACCCTTAATTTTATACAGCACGCTCGCAGGGATACATTGCCCCGCTCTGTGCTGGTCGTTCTTGCCTCTGCCGCATGCATTGCCCTGGCCGCGAATGCCGGATCCCTGACGCCATCCGCGTCTCCCGCAAGCACGATGAGCACGCTCCAAAATATCTACGACTCAATCGCGGGAACCTTTGACTCGTCAGGCATTGCAAGTTCGCAGAATGGGTCGCTCATTCAGGCCCTTAAATACCTGAACAGCAATCTTGGTTGGGCATCCGGTTCCAACAACATCTGGAACCTGAACTCGGGCAACATCGGCATCGGTTCGACGAGCCCGGCGTCGAAACTGGACATCGCAGGCGATGTTTCCATTCGTTCGACATCGCGTTTGGGACTGAACTCGGCGGCCGTTACCACTCAAACATCCATGACGACCTACGGCGTCTTCGGATCGGCGTACCAAGGGCATACGTCCGGCACGATTTCCAATGTGACCGGCATCGAAGGCGATGCCTACAACACGGCCGGGGGCGATGTGACGCGGCTGATCGGCACGGCCGGATATGCCGAACAAAGCGGTGCCGGCACCATCGCCAACATGGCTTCGCTCTGGGCGTTTGCCAATCTGCGAAGCGCCGGAACCGTCACCAACAACTATGGCCTCTACATCGCCAACCAAACCGCCGGATCAAACAACTGGGGACTCTACGCTTCAGGTTCCAACAAGAACTACTTTGGCGGCAACGTGGGAGTTGGCACGAGCAATATAGACGCCACATTTGAAGTAGCGGGTACGGCCTCCGTCTCCAATCTTTTCATCGGGCCCTCGTCTTCCAGTTCCCAATTCGGGGCTGTTCAGCTCAATGTTTCGGTGAAAGTGCCGAGCAGTCCGGCGGCCACATTTACCACGTCCAGCACCACGGGGATCAATGACGGTCTCTACGTTCAAGGCCGCTATGCGTATTTAACTACTGCAGCCGGTTTTCAGATCATCGATATTTCCGATCCCGCAAACCCTGTCGCTGTCGGCTCGATTACAAGTCAAAACAATTCATTCGGTATCGCTGTCCAAGGTCGGTACGCCTATGTGGCGAGTCAGGGTTCCAATCCCAGAATCAAGATTTATGATGTGGCAAACCCCGCCTTGCCATTTTTGGTCGGGAGCATTTCTCCTTCGAACTTCCCATGGGGTTCGTATGTCCAGGGCCGTTACTGGTACATCAGCAATACGGATGGCACCATCAGCATCATCGATGTTGCCAACCCGGCCAGTCCGGTGGTAGTCGGTACCGTTCCGGCCATCGCCAGCTGTTCCAACATCATCGGCCTCCAGGTGCAGGGTAGCTACGCCTACGCAACCTGCTTTGAGACCAACGCGATCTACATTATCAATATCTCCAATCCGGCATCACCCTATGTTGTCAGCTCACACTCCACGGACACCCAGCCGGCACGACTTGCGGTTCAGGGCCGCTATGCCTACGTGGCTCACCGTTCTGGTAATTCGTTCCGAATTTACGATATTTCCAACCCCGCCTCGATTTCTTACGCAAGTACCATTTCTGCAGGCACAACAGCACGAAGTGTCGCCGTGCAGGGTCACTATGCCTATGTGACCAGTTCGGGTAGCGGGACTGTGCAGATCTATGATGTTTCTGTTCCCGCAACACCTGTGTTGGTCGGTACCATCTCCGGCGTTACGGCCGCCGAAGTCGATGTTGTCTCGGGCCGCTACCTTTACGTCAAAGGTCTCAACAATGCCAAACTCTATGTGTTTGATATCGGCGGCTCCTATATTCAACAATTAGAGGCCGGAGGTATTGAGTCCAGTACGCTCACCCTGCGCAACAACCTCACCGTCTTCAACGACACTGATATCCGCGGCGGCGCCGTCATCGGCCGCGGACTCCAAATTACCGGCCCCTTCTCCATTACCTCTAGCATTTCTGGTTACAACACGTTCCGCTTTAATCCCGAAGGCGGCGCCTCCCTCTCCGCCGCCTTTGAACTCGGCAGTTATGCCTCCCTCTCCACCACCCTCTGGGTCAGCCCCCCAGGCAAATCAGGCAACGTCGGCATCGGTGAGAGCAGTCCCACCGCCAAGTTAGAACTCTCCGGCGGCACCGCCTCTCTGTCCAACACCCTCTACGTCGAAAACGCAGGTAATGTGGGCATTGGAACCACAGCCCCTGAAACCAAGCTCCATGTCATGGCTGATACCCCCGCCGACGCCAACCTGGTCTATTTCTCCCGCGCTTCCAACGACACCACCGGCGCCTACATCGGTCTTCGCAAAGCTCGCGGCACCCACGCTTCCTTCTCCGACGTCCAAAGCGGCGATATCCTGGGCGGTATCACCTCCAACGCCCGCACCGGCTCGGTCTGGCGCCAAACCTCATCCATCGAGTTCCTCGTTGATGGAGGCTTCGTCAGCGGTCAGCGTCCCCCCTCTGCTATTCAGTTCTACACCAACGTCGCCAACACCGCTTCAGCAGAACGCATGCGCATTTCAGCCAACGGCAACCTTGGTATTGGCACAACCTCCAACAAATACCCTCTCTTCCTCCTTGATACCACCGCAGAATCAGGCACTGCCTCCGCATCCCTTGGACTCCGAGCCAATTCCCTCACCACAGGAACCGTGGCATCCCTGTCGGCGACGGGGTTGACGGGGGGCGGCCTGGTGATGCGGTTTACCGTGCCGGCCTCGACATCTGCAGCTGCCGGCTATTTGCTCGTCAAAGATACCGCCGGAGTTGCCTATGCTTCGCTGGGCTACGGGGGACGGTTGGCTTTGGCCAGGGATATTCGTTCCGACGGGGCAACGTCAACGTGTACGGGTGTCAACACGCCGTCCCAGGGTTGTATCGACTATGCTGAAAATTTCCCGACCGATGACACAACGCTTTCCGCTGGCGATATCGTGTCTGCGGTTGCAGGCCCACAGCAAGGGCGGGTGGGGAACGTCGCCAAGGCGATTGCGGGCAGTGTCCCTGTGGGTATCGTTTCCACCAATCCCGCGGCGTTGATCACGGGCACCGGACTCCTTTCGGGTTCCAATACGCACGAAGGCATCACCCATTGCGTACCCGGCCAGGAAGATTGCTTCGTGCCCATCGCCTTGGCGGGCCGCGTTCCGGTCAGATTCTCCAACGAAAACGGGGAGGTTGTCCCCGGCGATCACTTGGCCGTTTCGACGACCAAGCCTGGCTTTGCGATGAAGCAGACTGCGCCGGGCATGACCATTGGCATTGCGCTTGAATCGAGCGCAGGCGCCTCGGCCGAGATGTCCGGACGGGAAACTGTTGTGACATTTGTTACCACGTCGTACTGGGCGCCCCACGTGCCGGAAGCGATCACGGCGAACGACACATCGCTCTTTGAGCGCCTCCTGGCATATCTTCGGGATGCGGTCGTAACCGTGAGGGAACTCGTCGCTCCGCGAGTACGGACCGACGAACTCCAAATGCGCGATAGCGCCACCGGCCAGACGTGGTGTGTCCGTATTGTCAGCGGAGAATTCCAAAAGACACCGGGGGAATGCGATGCCAATCCATCGCCAGAACCGAGCCAGCAACCGGTCGAGCCGTCCACGGCACCGGAGAGTTCGCCGGACGCGTCCGCGCCTGCCGAACCTTCCGCTTCGGTCGAACCGGCTCCGACGGATTCCGCAGCGGCTCCGGAAGAGCCGCCCGCGCCGGTTGCTCCATCCGATGTCGCACCAGCCCCATAACAGGCCTGCATTTTTATGTTTTCATCCGAACACGCACCGCGCCGCATCCAAAAGGTAATTCGTTCCGGGGCTATCGCTGCTTTCAGCGTCGTGATTATTTTTTTCGTTTTCAGGATGGTCGAGGCCGGATCCCTGACGCCTTCGACCAGTTCTCCCGCGGCCTCGATGAGGACAGCCCAAGAGGTTTACAATGTCCTGGCGAGTCTTTCGTATGATTCATCCGCATTGGCCGCGAGCCGGACAGGCAACGCGATCCAACTTGTTAAGTGCGCCATCAATAAGGCCAAAGCCGGAACGTGTCCGTAATATGCTATGGTTCGACGCATTCTCACTCTTGTCGTTATGTCCGTTTTTGTTGCGGCGGCCTGCGGGCCTCATGCCTACGCTTCGACGACGGATGGTACGATCAGTGGCACCTATAAATACGCCTGGTCGGAAAATTTGGGTTGGATCAATTTCGGTACCACCCAAGGCGATGTCCATGTCCAAAAGACGAGTCTCTCCGGCTACGCCTGGAGCGAGAATGCCGGATGGATTTCGCTGAACTGCTCCAACACGAGCTCGTGTGGAACCGTTGATTTCAAAGTGGCCAATGATGGTTTCGGTTCGCTCTCCGGCTACGCCTGGAGCGAGAATGCTGGGTGGATCAATTTTGCGCCCGTTGCCGGTTACAAGGTAACCATCGACGCCAACGGCGATTTTGCGGGATGGGCGTGGGGAGAGAACTTTGGCTGGATTTCGTTCAACTGCTCGAATACGAGTTCGTGCGCGACCGTGACCTACCGCGTGAATACCGACTACCGTCCGGACGATGGAAGCGCCGGGAGTGTGCCGGCGGCGTCATCCGCTCCATCGGCGACACCCGCCCCAAGCGCGACTCCGGAGCCGTCGGGGAGCCCGTCTCCGTCGGCAACGCCGTTGTCGACGCCCATTTCTTCGACAACTCCGGCTCCTTCGCCGGCCCAGACACCGGAAACAAATCCGCCCCCGCAGGCTCCGCCCCCAATGCAGCCGCCAAGCACCCCGGGCCAGGGAGGGGGATCGGGAGGTTTTCAGCCCCCTCCGGCGATTGTCGAGGTTCTGGAAAACGTTCAGCAGACCGTGACCCACGTGTTCCAAAACGCCATTGACCAGCTACCCGAGATTCCAGCGGTTCTGACACGGTCCCAGCCGATTGCTATTTCGCCTGCGATTCAACGAGGTGCGGGGAACATCGTGAAACAGATTCCGGGCGGGGAAACCACCGTAACAACGGCGGCCGTTTTGGGAACGACGATGACCGTCGCTTCGACGACCGCCAATATTTCGGTACTATTCCGGTCTGTTTTCGACTTTTTCGATTACTTTTCATACCTTGGGATTTTGTTCTTTGAGATCATCGTGTTAAGACGGCGCGGCAAGCCCTGGGGAACCGTGTATGACTCCGTAACCAAGAAGCCCATTTCTTACGCAAAAGTGCAGCTCTTGGATCAAAATTTCCGAGTATTGGAAACGCGGATTGCCGATGGCAACGGCCGGTACGGATTTCTGATTGCCAAGGACGCGTTCTCTGGCGCGACATTGCCGGTGCGTTTGCAGGCCAGCAAGAACGGCTATACCTTTCCCTCCTCTCGAGTGGCGCCGCCCGTCGATACGATTCTTTATTCGAACGTGTATACCGGAGGACTGGCCAAGGTTTCGCAGGACGGGGCGGCGAATTTCGATCTCCCGATGGATCCGCTCACGATGCGATCATTGAGTCCCCAAAAACCGCCCTCGATCAAACTGAATACCGCTGGCGTCAAACTGGCTGACGGTGGCTTTTGGCTGGCGCTCGGCATGCTGCCGCTTCAGTATTTAGCGATGCCGCATCTGTTGAATCTTGCGACGCTGATCTTTTTCCTGATATTTTTGGCGCTCCGGCTTTCCGGCTTCAAGACAAAGCGATTTGGCCTCATCCGCGATCCGCAAACCCGCCAAGCCATGCCATTCTCTCTGGTCACGCTCAACGATCGTACGGGCAAGCGCGTTAATTTTACCGTTTCCGACGAGTCAGGGAGATATTTTCTCCTGGTTCCCAAGGGGGAGTATGACCTTGTTTGCTATACCTCTGCCGGCATTGTGCCTCCGCGTTCGTCAAAAGTAAGAATCGTAACCAGGCGAGGATGGATCAACCGGGAGATCGCGTTGTGATCGCACCGCCATGAAAACATTCGGCCGTCGAAAAAGACGATACAAGATGTTTGCGGATGCCGTGGCGGTTATTCACGTTGCTTTTATTTTGCTTGTGGTGTGCGGCGTTCCGCTCGCGCTCTTGATGCCGCGGTTTCGGTTCCTGATGTTCATTTTTATTGCGATTTCAACTTTTTCCTGGACGATCTGGGGCGGTTGTCCGTTGGTCATCTGGGAAAACAGCTTTCGGAGACGGTATGATCCGACGACGGTGTATCGAGGGACATTTGTCGCTCATTACAGCAGGGCGTTTCTTGCCTTGGAGATCCCCGATGCCGCGGTCCGGTTCACGACCTATCTCTTTTTTGTCATTCTGCTTGCCTATATCGTGTGATGATTCCTTTTGATTTCCGGCTCTGATTCCGCTATAGTTACGGCTACATATGACTATGTATTCGCCGGGCGATATCGAACCCAAGTGGCAAAAGTATTGGAAGGAGCGGGGCATATTCAAGGACTATTCTCGCAAGGAGACGTTTTATGTCTTGGACATGTTTCCCTATCCGTCTGGCGCCGGTCTGCATGTCGGCCATCCCAAGGGCTACATCGCCACCGACGTGGTGGCACGCATGAAGCACCTGCAGGGGTACAGCGTCCTGCATCCGATGGGATGGGACGCATTCGGTTTGCCCGCGGAGAATTATGCCATCAAAAACAAAGTCCATCCGCGCGTTGCCGTGGAGCACAACATCGCCACGTTCAAAGCACAGCTTGCAAAGATCGGCTTCACCTACGATTGGGACAGGGAAGTAACGACAACCGACTCTGACTATTACTGCTGGACACAGTGGATTTTTCTCCAACTCTATAAAGAGGGTCTCGCCTACGAGTCGGAGGAACCGGTGAACTGGTGCCCGGTGGACAAAACGGTGCTGGCTAATGAAGACCTAGAAAACGGGAAATGCGAACGATGCGGATCTCCTGTCCAACAGCGCCGCTTGCGCCAGTGGGTGCTTCGCATGACGGCGTACGCCGACCGGCTTTTGGAAGACCTGGATAAGGAACAGCTCGACTGGCCGGAATACATCAAAGAACAACAGCGCAACTGGATCGGCCGCTCCGAGGGAGCGGAAGTCGAGTTTGCTCTCGATCCCAACATGCTGTCGGGTGACGTCGTTTTCGCTTCCAATAACAAAGGAAAGGTAAAGCGAATGCGAATGCTATTGAAAAGGGCGGGGATCATGCTTGCGCTTAAAACGCCGGAAGAACTCGGCATCAAAAGTTTCGATGTTGCCGAAGACGGAGCGACGATCAAAGAAAATGCCGAAAAGAAAGCGCGCGTCCTTGCGGCATTGACCGATCTTCCCGTGCTTGCCGACGACAGCGGATTTTTCATTGAGGGGACGAAGATTGATCCGGTCACCGTGAAACGCAATGCCCTGAACGGGTTCGATGAAAAAACTCTTTCCATCGAACAGATCGCGGAGCGGATGCAGGAGTACTATAAGAATGTCGCTCTGTCGCATGGTGGCAGAGTAGATGCCGAATGGCGCAATGCGCTCTGTTTGATCACACGGACGAAATCAGTGATGCATGCTGAGGCAATCCGTCCGGTCATTCTGACCGCGGAATCCCGCGGCGCTGTCGATCCTTATTTGCCACTACGCGGACTCTACATCTCAAAGGCAACCGGCAACTACGTGCTTGAGCAGACCGACGAGGAAGAATTCCGGGAGCTCCAGCCGATTACCGATGCACTGAAGAATCTTTTTGCTCGGAGCGTCAGAATCTTTACGACTCGTGTTGACACGCTTCCGTCCGGTACCTTTATTGTGATTTCTCCCGAGTTGGCGCAAAAGTGGCTTGATGTCGGGTGGCAAGCAAGCGAAGAAGTAAAAGAGTATGTGAAGAACAGCCTGGGCAAAAGGGAGCTGGATCGATTGGAACAGGCAAAAGGAAAGACCGGCGTTTTTGCTGGCATGCATGTCGTGAATCCTCTTACCAACCAGGATATGCAGGTCTGGATTGCGGATTTTGTGTTGGGGAATTACGGTACCGGCGCAGTATTCGCCGATGCTCATGACCAACGTGATTTTGAATTCGCCAAGAAGTATGGCATTCCCCTGAAGACTAACATTAAGCCCTTGGAGGGGGATGATGCGAAAATAAGAAATTTGGATGAATGTTTCACCGGTGAAGGAACGCTGTATAATTCCGGAAAATATGATGGACTTGATTCAGCCAGTGCCCGCTTGGCGATCGTTAAGGACTTGCAAGTAAAGGGAATCGCCTATGCAAGGGTGAACTATAAGATGCGGGATTGGGTGTTTTCGCGTCAGCGGTATTGGGGCGAGCCGATCCCGTTGATCCACTGTGCGACCTGCGGCGTAGTACCAGTGCCGGAGGATCAACTGCCTGTGCGTTTGCCCGACGTGGAACACTATGAACCGACAGATACCGGCGAATCCCCGCTGGCGGCCATCGTCGAATGGGTGAATGTTGCATGCCCGAAGTGTGGCGGGCCGGGGAAGCGCGAAACCAACACCATGCCGCAATGGGCGGGCTCGTGCTGGTACTATCTGCGCTATATCGATCCCAAGAACAGCCAAGCTCTCGTCGACAAAAATCTGGAAAAAAAATGGATGCCGGTTGATCTGTACGTCGGCGGAGCGGAGCATGCGACACGGCACCTTTTGTATGCGCGCTTTTGGCACAAGTTTCTGTACGACATCGGTGCGGTTTCGACCGTCGAACCATTCACGAAGCTCGTGAATGTCGGCCTCATTCTGGCCGAAGATGGTCGAAAAATGTCCAAACGCTGGAACAATGTGGTGAATCCCGACGACGTCATCGCCGAGTACGGCGCGGATGCCCTGCGTTTGTACGAAATGTTCATGGGGCCATTTACTCAAAGCATTGCCTGGAGCACGAACGGCTTGGTCGGTGCGCGACGGTTTCTTGACCGCGTTGTTGCCTATGCCAGTCGCGGTTTTGCTTCGACCAGCGACCGCCCGTCTGCGAAACTTGTGGACCACGCTGTGAAAAAGGTCGGGGAAGATATCACGCACTTGCATTTCAACACGGCTGTCAGCGCGCTCATGATTGCGCTGAATGGCCTTGAAAAGGCTGGCCCAGTTTCGCGCGATGTTTTTGAAAAGTTCGTTCTCATTCTCTCGCCCTTCGCGCCGCACGTGGCTGAAGAGCTCTGGCAGATGTTGGGCCATGAGGAGTCGTTGTATGCGGCTCGCTGGCCCGAGTATGATCCGGCGCTTTTGGTGGATGAGACGCTCACCCTGCCGGTGCAGGTTAACGGCAAAGTGCGGGACCTTGTGACCATTGCCCGCGATGCGACGCAAGAGGACGCGCTGGCCGCGGCCAAGGCCTCGCCGTCTGTCGCGCGGCACCTGGGGAATGACCCCATTCGCAAGATCGTCTACATCCCTGGCAAAATGCTGAATATCGTGATAGGATAGCCCCGTATCGCTCTAATTTTCCCGTCATGGCACAAGATTTCGACCGAGAATTCGTGGAGTACGTCATTAAGAATATCGTCAATAATCCCGAGGCCGTCCATGTTACGCGCACCGTGGATGAGTTGGGGGTCCTGCTGTCGGTAAAAGTAGATCCGACTGATATGGGCCTTCTCATTGGCCGGAGCGGTTCGACCGCCAAGGCGATCCGTATCCTTGCCCGCATCGTGGGTATGCGCAACAACGCGCGCGTCAATCTTCGCATCGAGGAGCCGGAGGGCGGTAAAATGTCGCAAAAGGGGATGCCCTCAAATCCGGAGGATATCATCAGTGAACTAGGGATGTAAGCTCAAGCCCCGCGTGAGCGGGGTTTTTGAATCATGCGATTCGATATTGTTACCATCTTTCCCGACATATTTACCGGATTTACATCCGAGTCTTTGCTTGCGAAAGCGCAGAAGAAAAAACTGATTACCATTGCAACTCACTACCTGCGCAAGTGGACGAACGACCGGCATCAGACGGTGGACGGCAAGCCGTATGGCGGCGGGCCGGGATTGGTGTTCAAGGTGGAACCGATTTTCAAGGCCATCTCGGACATCCAAAAGAAAACAAAGAAGAAACCTGTCCGGCCGGGAAAATCAAAGGTTGTTTTGTTTTCTCCGCGGGGCAAGAAATTCGACCAGGCGGTGGCGAAGAAGTGGGCCAAGCTCGATCAGATCATCATGATCTGCGGACGCTATGAGGGCGTGGATGAGCGCGTGGCTGACCACATCGCCGACGAGGTTGTGTCTATTGGCGATTACGTACTCAACGGCGGGGAAGTAGCGGCGATGGTGGTCATGGAAGCCGTCGCGCGCCTCCTGCCGGGCTTCATGCAAAAAGAAGAATCGTCCGTGAAGGACGACCACCCGTCATATACGAAGCCCGAGGTTTTCGAGCCGAAAAATGGCGTTGTTTGGCGCGTGCCCAAAATCCTCCTGTCCGGTAACCACGCCAAGGTTGAGGAGTGGAGACGACGAAATACTGAGTAAGAATGAAAGCATTCCACATCGGTTGTTGACTCCCCGGGTCGCTTGTTTATAATAGAAGCAACGATGAACCGTGACGAATTACAATCGGTGATCCAGCAGTCCGATCTTTCCGACGCGGACAAGCAGATGTGGGGGGAAACAATGCTCCTGCTCGACGACGCGCAATGCGGCATCGTGGCAGACTTTATCGGCACAAACCCCGAACGGCTCGCTTTTCTGACTCAGAATATTGCGGACAAACAGCGGGCCTTTGCCGCCAATGATCAAGGACTATTTGAAAAAATTCTCAAGCAGGAGGAGATCGACGCATCTTCCATCACGCCATGAATAACGCAGAACAATTTTTGCCATCTCAAGAACAGGGCCGTGAAAGAATCGAATCTCCATTTGATTTTGCCGCCTGCGAGAGTGATCTCGTGGAAAAGCGCACAGGGCATTCTGATTCCGGCGCCCTCAACCGCTGGGCGCGAGCCATGGCCTTGGCGACCGTGATCGGCAGCGGATTGCTCAGAGGTTCGGCTTTGGAAGCAGCCCAGCCCAAGGAGCACGCTCCGACCCAACAAACGCAAACCCATGAGGGACAAAAAGAAAAAAAGGTGACCGTCGAAGAAATGGAAGCCCACATCAAGGTGCTCCAGGAGAAGCTGGCAAAAATGGAAAAAGATCCTAAAGCAAAAGAAGAAGACAAGGAAAAATTGCGCCAGGAGATCAAAGAACTCAAAATCAAAGTCAAAAAGAAAAAAGCCCTCCACTTTTTGGCCAGGGTCGGGGGAAGCGCCGCGCAGGCATTCGGGGCCATGATGTATTAGCGTCCGGACGGCGCTTGGTGCTGGGGATTGACTTTCTGTGCCGGGGGATTATAATGCCTGAACATCCTATGGGTTACTGATCATCTCAATTTCAACTCCATAGTACGTAGTGCAACCACGATTGTTTCTTGCGGGAGATAATCGTGGTTGTGTTATG
>CAYQNM010000003.1:0-32818 GCA_964419015.1 uncultured Candidatus Saccharibacteria bacterium
TGCTTGATCTCCTTCACCTCGCTCACGATGTCGGCGCGATCGATGAATTCTTGGCGCGCGTCGCGGCCCGTCAGCACGAGATCTGTGCCTGCGGGGGCAGCATCAACGAATTCGAGTACCTCCGGGACGGTCAAAAGGCTCAGGTGGATGGCATTGTGCACCTCGTCGAGGATCAGCATGTTCCAAGCACCGGATTGCATCTCGCGCTTGGCCAGAGCGAGTCCGGCGCGCGCGGCGTTAGCATGGTCTTCGCGCGGCAGAGTGTCGCCCAGAATACCGACGAATCCCAAGCCGGTTTTTACGATTTTGAAATCAGGCGCCAGGCGTGCGTGAGAGTCGTCCTCGCCGGACCGCCACGGCCCCTTGATGAACTGCACCATCAGCACCTTACGCCCGTCCCCAACCGCGCGTAACGCCTGCCCCAACGCGGACGTCGTCTTCCCCTTTCCGTTACCCGTGATAACCAAAATCATGCGGGTATCCGGTTCTTTATAACTTTTGCTCCGCTTACTGATTCTATCTCTCTCCAGTCATCTTCCCGAAAATGTCTATTCTCGCCTTCACCAGCATAGTATGTTTCCCAGCTTTTTTTGTATTGGTTATACATCGCGTCTAGTAATCTTGGGCTTATCGGCTGGAGGCCCAGCTTACCAGCTACTTCCCGTACCTTCTCGACACTGTCAGATTCGATCTCAGCTTTCCATCCATATCCGGTCACATCTTCCACATCAATAAACGTTTTTCCATCGATTTCATATACACGCCTCCGGCTATCCCATACTGATTCTGGACTAACACCATTCCCAGCAAAACCTTCTAGACAGTTCTCATCGATATCGCTCGTTTCGATTTCGGTGCGCTCGACATCATGAAGAGGATTTGCGCTGGCTTTGAACGAGAGGATAAACTCTTTATCCTCAAAGTTTTTTCTCCGTCTTAATCTCATGATTATCGGTATTCCTTCGGGAATCTTATCCAAAGTAGCTAAGAGATCTAGGCCCTCTTCCGGCCTGTGGCGCACGACCATACCCAAGAGTTGTTTTGCTTTTTCTTTTGTTACTTTGGGGAAATAGTAGGAGGTTTCCGAGCAAGCCACCACAAGGTGAGTTCCTGGAAAAAGTTCCTTGATCTTTTCTTCTAATCTCCTCATATCGCCCTCGGAAGAAAGAAGGTATTTCTGCTCGATCTCTCGGGGCGTAGTTTGTTCGTAGTTGCTTACTTCCGGAGGTCGTTCCATGGAGAAATGGTATCACAAACTATATTTTTGGCTACATATTAAAAATAAAAACGAAAAGGCGCCGGTGTGATGGCGCCCTTACTGCCTAATGAGGTTGGCGTATTTCAGGATGATTGTCGGATAGCCGACCGAACTACCGTAGTAACGGGCCAGGGATCGGAATTGGTCGTCGGCGTATCCGTGGGCAACGAGGAAATTCGCGGCGCTCGGAATGGCATCGGCCGGGTTTGCTAGATCAACGGTGCCGTTCGCGTCGCCATCCACGCCGTAGGCCAGTAAACTGTCGGGCATGAACTGGACGAGACCGATAGCTCCGGCATACGAGCCCTTGATGCTGAAACAGTCGAGGCGGGAGCGTAGACAGTATGTCGAGAGTGCGACAAGCTGGTCGGCCTGCGCCTTCCACCGCACCTGCGGTCACTGGCGCATGCGCGAATACAGCGCATTGAATGTGATCGTACTACCCGTATTCTTGCCAAATTCCGTCTCGACGGCGATCAGCCCCGTCAGCACGAGATCTGTGCCTGCAGGGGCAGCATCAACGAATTCGAGCACCTCCGGGACGGTCAAAAGGCCCAGGTGGATGGCATTGTGCACCTCGTCGAGGATCAGCATGTTCCAAGCACCGGATTGCATCTCGCGCTTGGCCAGAGCGAGTCCGGCGCGCGCGGCGTTAGCATGGTCTTCGCGCGGCAGAGTGTCGCCCAGAATACCGACGAATCCCAAGCCGGTTTTTACGATTTTGAAATCAGGCGCCAGGCGTGCGTGAGAGTCGTCCTCGCCGGACCGCCACGGCCCCTTGATGAACTGCACCATCAGCACCTTACGCCCGTCCCCAACCGCGCGTAACGCCTGCCCCAGCGCGGACGTCGTCTTCCCCTTACCGTTACCCGTGATAACAAGAATCATAGTGTTCCTGATTATACCACTGGAGTATGAAAAGAATAACCCGGACTTAGAGTCCGGGAATAGCCGTTGTCGCGGCAAACGGAGAATCGGCCGGAGCAAACAATACCGAGAATCCGTCCGCGACCAGAACGACCTCTCCGTGACGAATCATGTCTGTTATGGCTTGCGCCGTTACCTGCTCATAGTTGATGACATGACTGCACGGGAAGCAGTCCTTGTTGTGAAGTATGTTCAAAGAACCGGCAATCCTTACCATGTGATGATCCAAGTCGTCGCTCGGAATCGGCTCACGGACGCATCGCTCCAGAAATGCACGCCGCGCCTCATCCCGCAAAAACCGATCATTGGACTCTGGAATGTCCTGCATGCCGCCTCTCCATGGAAATACCAGAAGCAACAGTAAAATAAAAAACAACTTCGGTCAAATACAAAAGCCCCGGTGAGGGGCTTTTGTATAACTACGATGATTAGTAGTTGTCGCCACCGCCGAAATTGCGGCTGCCATGAGGGCGAAAACCGCCCTGGCGCGGAGGACGGGCTTCCATCGGACGGGCCTCGTTGACTACGAGAATCCGGCCGCCGAAGTCCTTACCATTCCACGCTTCGATGGCTTTCTGAGCTTCTTCGTCAGTGGACATTTCCACAAACCCGAAACCCTTGGAACGGCCGGTGATCTTGTCGATGATCACTTGGGCGCTCTCAACGGTTCCGACCTGCGCAAATGCCTGGCGGAGCTCATCGTCGGTAGTGCTGTACGGCAGACTGCCGACATACAAACGCTTTGCCATGTGTATAACACGCGGATCATCCAAAGAGAATCAATGATTGATGCCAATGGACGTTTCCGGTGCTGTGTTGACCAGACTTTCGTCTGGACGTAGTAGGACGACCTCCCGTCTAGTTCCTACTAAATGACAAGCACTTAGGGCTCCTATCCGAGAAACCTACACTGGAGCCATCATAGCACAGGGCGTCATAAAAAGCAAGACCCCCTCTCAATAATGCTTTTCAGGACGAAATGTCAGATATTGAGAGCGAACCATGATCAGATTGAGGAAGAATAGTTACTCCTATTCTGACGAAATATGGTCATGGTGCAGCCGCAATTCTGACATTGCAGGCGAAAGGGTGTTATTGGGAGGGGGTCTAAGTATTCCCTTGCCGGAGGCTTTTTGCTATACTAGCGCTTGCTCATGAAGACCACCATCACGCATATTGATGCCGAGGAGATTTTGGACTCCCGCGGAACCCCGACATTGGCGGTAACCGTCGCGCTGGAAGGCGGCAACGGCTCATTCGCCGTGCCTTCGGGCGCAAGCACCGGCAGTCACGAAGCGCTGGAAAAACGGGACAACGACGCAAAGCGTTTCGGAGGCAAGGGCGTATTGTCGATCGTCGAGAATATCCGGGGCGAAATCGCCCGCGCCCTTGGTGGCATGGATGCCACCGACCAGCGCCGCATCGACGAGCAACTCATCGCCCTGGATGGCACGCCGGACAAATCTCGCCTGGGCGGGAACGCCTTGATCGGGGTCAGCATCGCCTGTGCCAAGGCCGCAGCAGCCGCATGCGACAAGAAAACTTACGAATACCTGCGAACGCTATCGGTCATTGCTCCTTCGCGATCCGTTCCGTACCTTTTTATGAATCTTATCAACGGCGGCTTGCATGCCCAATCCCGCCTGGCATTTCAGGAATACCATATCGTCCCCCAGACGGACAGTATTCAAGAAGCCCTGGACATCGGCACGACGATCGCCCGCGCATTAAAAAACATCATTCGCGATCAGTTCGGGGCATCGTCAGCCAATATCGGGGACGAGGGCGGCTTTGCTCCCGACATCACCCAGGTTGCCAAACCCCTGGATCTTCTCATGGAGGCGATTGAAAAGACCGGCTTGGATGACAAAGCAAAACTCGCCATGGATGTCGCCGCTTCTTCGTTTTTCCGGGACGGGGCGTATGATCTTGAAGGCGCGCGAATCGATGCGGCCGAATTGGCTCACACCTATCGCAACCTCATGCAGATATATCCACTGCTTTCGATCGAAGACCCGTTTGCCGAAGATGCGTTCTCCGATTTTTCAGCGCTGAACGCGGTCAATCGCCCCGGCAACACCGCCTGCGTCATTGTCGGCGACGATCTCACCGTCACTAATCGCGCCCGCCTTGAGACGGCGATCGAACAGCGCGCGATCAGTGGGATCATCATCAAGCCCAACCAGGTCGGCACGCTCACCGAAACGCTCGACACCATGCGCCTGGCACGGGACAACGGCATCGAGTGCATCGTCAGCCACCGCTCCGGCGAAACGAACGACGACTTCATTGCCGATCTTGCTTACGCTTTCGGCGCATTCGGCCTCAAGGCGGGCGCGCCCCAACGCGGCGAGCGTATCGCCAAGTATAACCGGCTCCGGCACATCGCCGCGATGCCATAACCAATCACCACCTTCATGACATCATCTCGCGCCCAGATCGTGGCCACCATCGGCCCGGCAACCAAAAGCAAAGAAATCATCCAACAGTTGATCGCCCATCAGATGGATGTTGCGCGCCTGAATTTTTCCTGGGGCACCTATGAGGAACACGCCCACTATATTGCGACAATCCGGGAAGCCGCCAAGGAATTCAACAAGGTCATCCCCATCATCCAGGATCTGTCCGGTCCCCGCGTCCAAAGCGGGAGCGGACATGAGTTCAAGGCCGGAGCGATCGAAATCGTCACGGAAAAAGACCTGAAAGACCTCGATTTCGGCTTGAGCCAGAACGTCGAGTACGTCTGCATGTCCTATGTCGGCGGCGCCGCCGATGTCAGTCGTCTGCGCGAGGAGATCGCCAAGCGTAGCCCTTCGACAAGCTCAGGGCAAGTGGCACCCAAAGTCATGGCAAAAGTCGAGCGTCAGGAAGCCCTGGATAACATCGACGAGATCGTTGCCGCCGCCGACGCGGTCATGATCGGCCGAGGTGACTTGGGACAAAATATCCCCATCGAGAAAGTCCCGTTCGTCCAAGAAATGATCATCAAAAAGTGCAAAGCCGCTCGAAAGCCGGTTATCACCGCAACCCAAATGTTGGTCTCCATGGTGGAAAACCCCGAACCAACTCGCGCCGAAGTCACCGACATCGCGTACGCTATCCTCCTGGGTTCGGACGCCGTGATGCTCTCCGAAGAAACTGCCCGCGGCAAGCATCCTGTCAGAGCCGTCGCTATTATGGAACGCGTCATCTTGGAAGCCGAGCGGCAGGGCGATGTGAAGGACATCAACCCGCTGTAACGGATGCGCGACGCGCTCGCTCGCCGCAAGAATCCCCTGGTCCTTTCGGCAAGGCACGGCAAAAAGCATCGAGCGCCTGCGGAGAATCCTTCTTAAAGCGCAACGCCGCGTCGATGAGGTGCGAAAAACAGATGCTCCGCTGGTGCGCGCTCATGAGCGCGCACAACCGAATCGCCGCGTCGGGCTTGTTTTCTCCGCCCCAGTAGAGCGATTGTATAGCGACGCGGATGCAAGCATCCTGGCCGTCCTGGGGACGGGCCAATCCGCACCAATCGGCAATTTCCGACAGCTCGTCATTCGGCATGGATTCAACCGTACGAATATCAAAGTGATGCGCAATGACCACAAACTCCTTGCCAAATCCTCCGAAGCACGCATCACGGTCGCGACGGGCAGAGACGGCAATCGGCTCGCAAAAACGAAATGCCTTGGCGAATTGTTCAGGCGTCCGTACGGGCGGATGCGCGCCGGCCGCCTCCATAAGATGCGGCGTCAGATAGGCATAGCAGATGGAACGATATTCCGAATCGACCCACGGCCCATCGCACGGCGCGCGCGGATCATCCCGACGATAAAAGCGCTTCTGCGCCCGAAGCCAGGCAGTACGATCGTGAAACCCTCCGCCGACAAGCTCCATGGTTACTCCCCCGATACATTCCCGCCGTTCCGTCCCCGAAGGAGATACCTGCGGTAATTGCCGGCACAGCGCAACCGCAGCGGCAAAATCGTAATCCTTAAAAGCCAAGACGCCGTGTCCCAAGCCGTGGAAACACAGATTATACGCATTGCTTCCGCCGGGAGCGCGCTGGCACGCTGCCGCTATTTCCGGGAACGCCTTTTCGCCATGGTCATAGAGAAATCCGACCACGATCGAATGAGAACACGCGTTGCGAAAATCCGACGTACAGCTTGCCATGCCGGCAATCCCCTTTTGTTTGTAGAGCTCGTCGCCAACAGCATGGCCCAGGAGGTGGAAATCAACGCCGGGAGGGGCTGAAATGCGCTTGAGCACCTCGAACGCGTATTCGCCCCCCTTGCGACGGGCAAGCTCGCGAAAGTACTCGGATAAAAAACCATAGGAGAGCTGGGAACGTTTTCGGGCAAGCTCCCCTACTTCGGGATAAAAATCGGGCCGCACGGTGTGAACCAGTGATTCGATGCCATCTCGTATCGCATCGAACGTTCGGGCGGCGAAAGCTTGGCGGCTTACAACTGCGGCCAACATGAAACACGCGGCAACGCAGATCGTGACAATACTCGGCGAACGGCGGATGGGAAGCATGCTCATGGATATAGTATACCTCCCGTGAGGCCGCTACGAAAACAAGCCCTCACGGGCTTGTTGGAAAGCGCAACGCTATTTGACCGGTGGTGGAACGTAGTTGGCGATATAAAAGACAATAGCCAGGGTTTTGTTACCCGCGGTCGGACGAGCATAGAACGTCACCCGCTCGATACCGCGCTTGAATGTTATTTCGATCTCGCCCGACTTGAGCTGACGGCCCGTAGGAATCGGAGTCCAACCCGTGTTCGAAAGGAGTTTTTGATACTGCTCTCTCAAGCTCTGGGGCGAATCCGATGTCGTGAAAGCGACTTTGTCCGCCCGATTACCATCGATGATCACTTTCTGTCCAAGCTGAACAATAGGATCGGCCCCGAGAACAAGATACCGAGGAAAGCCCTGGGGAAGTTTGCTCAAGGACTGTCGGGAAAGCACGGGAAGTTCTTGCGAATAACTGCCGGTCCGCTGATAGCGAGGACCGTGAGAAAGCCAGCCACGCTGGTACGCAAAAATCCCGACAATAACAATCACGACGAGCGACCAGATGGCATATTTGTTTTGCGGAACCCGCATAAGTGCAAAAGTCTTATCTCCCAACATAGTTAGTATAGCACCGTTCCGAAATCCGAAAGCGTCCCGATGTGGATAAATATTTTTAAAAAACTAAAACGGCGGCCGCGGGGGACTCCGCGACCGCCGGAACGAACCGAGCGTGGGCAAACCAGACAAGACGAGCACCATCACCGGAAAGGAGCTATCGGAGAGAAACAGGCGGGCGTTCGGCGCGACGCAAACAGCAGATACACAGGACCGGCAAAGCGGGACAAGGGCATGGCTCCTTAGGAACAACACAATCGGCCGCTCGACACTACGAAGTCCCCTACTTCTTGAAAGAAACGGTATCCGCCCACGCCCGGGTGCAAGTGTGCTCCATTACTATGAAGCATCTATGAACGCGGCAAACCCGTTAGTTTTTCTGACTGCGCTTATATTTGTCCCTATCGGTTTTGCGCAGGTAGCGCTTACGGAGGCGAATGGACTGGGGTGTGACTTCGAGGAGTTCGTCGTCCTCGATAAAATCGAGCGCCTGTTCCAATGACATGATGACCGGGGGCGCCAGAATAATCATGCCGTCCGATGATTTTGAACGCATGTTGGTAAGTTCCTTGCCCTTGCAGACGTTGATGTCGATGTCTTCCTTGCGCGAATTGAGCCCGACGATCATGCCCTCGTAGACCGGCGTGCCGGGAGCGACGAACGTCGTACCGCGGCCTTGCGCGACTTCCAGGCCGAACGCCACTGCCTGGCCGGACTCGGAGGCGAGCAATACGCCATTGCGGTCGCGGGGCGGTAGGTCGGCCAGCGGTTCATGCTTGAGATAAATGCTGTTGATGACAACCGTGCCTTTCGTGGCAGTCATCAAAATCGTGCGCAGCCCCAAAAATCCGCGCGTGGGGATGTGGTATACTATGCGCGTAGTGCCGTTGGTATGGTTCGTGAGATTAACCATTTGCGCGCGACGCTTGCCGAATTCGGTCGTAATCGCACCGACGTATTCCTCCGGCACATCAATCGTCACTTCTTCAACGGGCTCGGTTTTAATTCCATCGGTTTCCTTGATAATGACTTCGGGCTTTGAAATTTCCAACTCGAACCCTTCGCGCCGGAGCGTTTCGATAAAAACGGACAGATGCAACTCGCCACGACCGGACAAAAGATACTGACTGCCTCCCAGCGGCTGGAGGCGGAACCCGATGTTGGTTTCCAGCTCACGCTCCAAACGCTCCCCGATCTGGCGAGAAGTGACGAACGTTCCCTCTTTGCCCATGAACGGCGACGTATTGGGCCCGATGGTAATGCGCAACGTCGGCTCCTCGATAGCGATCGCGGGTAAGGCATCGGGATTGCGTGGATCGGCGATGGTGTCACTGATATGCGCGCTGGCCGCGCCTGTGACGGCAATAATATCGCCCGCCACGGCCTGCGGGACTTCGATGCGCTTGAGCCCCTGGTACACGAAGACTTTTTCGATCGTGCCGGACTCTTTCTTGCCATCAGGATTGACGATGGCGACGTTTTGGCCGGGCATAACGGTGCCTCGTGCCAGACGACCGATGGCGTACCGGCCCTGATAATTGTCGCGATCTAGCGCCGCAACAAGCATCTGGAACGATCCGAATTCGTCCGCAGCCGGAGCCGGGACGTACTCCAGGATTTTCTCAAAGAGCGGACGCAAATCCCCGCCCGCGGCAAGTTCTTCTTTGGTCGGCAAATGATCCCACGCGCGGCCCTCGCGGCCGATAGCATACATAATCGGGAATTCAAGCTGGCTCTCGTCTTTGGCGAGATTCAGGAATAGGTTCGTTGTTTCGTCGATCGTACCCGCGATGTCCGCGCCGGGCTTGTCGATCTTATTCACCACGACGATGACCTTCAGGCCGAGATCGAGGGCCTTTTTCAAAACGAACTTGGTCTGGGGCATCGGTCCCTCCTGGGCATCCACGAGCAACAGCGCGGCGTCGGCCATGTTGAGCGTGCGCTCGACTTCTCCGCCGAAGTCGGCGTGGCCCGGCGTATCCACGATGTTAATTTTCGTGTCGCCGTATGTGACGGCCGTGTTCTTGGCCAAAATGGTAATCCCCCGCTCGCGCTCAAGCTCGTTGGAATCCATGATGAGGTCCTGACCCATCTCTTCGGCCTTGGCATGGAACGTATTGGATTGCTTCAGCAAAAAATCCACGAGCGTGGTTTTGCCGTGGTCAACGTGGGCAATAATGGCGATGTTGCGGATATTTTTCGTCATGTGCAAAGAAAAACTCCGGACTGCGGAGTCGTTTCCCTTCAGAGCGTCTATTATAGCACATCGGTGCGGCCGACGCAACGGCGGAAATATGGACATACTTATTGGTTTATGGTATAAGTGGGCAGCGTCTTTTACAACATGGTATCCCATGACATGGTTCAGGTGGTTGTTTGGACCATTGCCCGAATGGTGGTGCGTTGCCTTCTATGCTTTTGGCGGATTTTGGGGAGCGCATTTGTTCTTCTGGGCGCAAGGTTTTACGAAAACCCTTTTCGGAAAAGAGCTCTCTGCAAAAATAGTTTCTCTGGGGAAATGCAAAGGTAATGCTACAAATGAAGAAATTCAAGCCTCCACGCCGGTCGAATTCTTATCTGCCATAATAATACTTTTTATGGCCGTGGTCGTAGCCATAGGCCCAGCAGGAGGAAAGGTTAGCTTCTTTGACGGGTTTCCCTGGTACATCAGCCTTAAAATGTACGGCATCGGGGCGCTTCTGAACATCATGATGCACGGAGTCATCGCCCTTGCAATAAAAGTCCCGCACTCTCTGTCGTTATTCAAACAGTGGTGTGACAGGCAGGTTGACGCCTGGAAAAGTCGGAAGAGCGAAAACCGGATTGCATATGCCCGAACATCAAAGGCCATCATGGCCCGATGCACGGCGGGTATCGAACGGGCGCATCGCATCATGATCAGCGCTAATTCAAATACGATGGCGTTCATGGAAGCGACTAGCAATCTGATGACGTTCCAGGAAAAAATACTCGCTCTGCGGGATCGGATCGTCCAGGCCATGGCCGAAGCCGGATCCGACAGCATTGAGCGCACCCAGGCGGAGATCGATACGCTGTTCGGGACAAAGCTGGCGTCTCTGGGCATGCCGATCATCGACGCACTCAAGCGGGAACGGGCGGATTTGATCGAGATCAAGGAACGCATCGAGAGCGCGATCGAAGTCATCACGCTTGTCTGCGAGAACTTGTGGATTCCGGCGGCAGGAGCCCATGTGCATGCCGAGCAGGATTTCATGCTTGACCTTCAGCAACAGCTCACCCGCTTCTCCAGCGCAATCACCCAGAGCAAGGGATCGGAACTCCTGCGCCAGCTGGAGACCGGCGAGTTCACCAGCACCATCCAAGCCATGCTGAATCCCATCGCCAACTCCGCGCCGATACCGCCAACGCCCAGGCGCGAGGCGACCCTAAAAACGTCTTAAAGGTAAACCAAGAGCCCCTCCGGGGCTCTTTTGCTTGTCCTGTTGAGGGGCACCACCCTCAACATGCCTGTATCGCCTCTGCTTACCAATGATAGGAACGATGCTCGGTTTTGAGATGGGACATGGCGTAATCCCAGCTTGAATTCACTTTTTTGCCGGGATTGAAGATGCCGCGCGGGTCGAAGATGCGTTTGATCTCCTCGAAGATAGCGTAGATACGATCGCCGTACATTTTTTTCAGAAACGGACTGCGGAGAAGGCCATCGTTGTGCTCGGCGGTGATAGAACCCTTGTATCGCAAAACGAGATCGTAAACCTTCTCGCTGATTTCGGGAATGATCTGCTTTGTTCTCGGGTCGGCCAAGTCCATCAGCGGGATGATATGAAAATTGCCGTTGCCAACGTGGCCGACCATGGAGTACGTCAGTTTGTACGGCTTGAGTAATGCTTGCAGTTCGGGCAAGAATTTCGGCAGGTGTTTGGGCAGGACAATGATATCATCAATGAACGGCGCGGTTTGCTTGTTCCTGATATGATGCCGCAAGAGGTTGAAACTCTCACGCCTGATCGTCCAGTATTTTTTGATCTCATGCTCATTTTTGGTGAGCCGGACTTTCAGCCGGAACGACTCCAAATCGCGTTTGGCCAGTCGTGCGGCAGTGTCGGCCGCCGCTTGAGTCGCGCCCGTGAATTCCGCCATCAGTACCATCTTTGGAATACCACCAAACAGCGCCATACGCATTTCCGGCAAAAACTGCCACACCAGCGAAACAACATTACGCACACCGATTGATGTTATAAATTCCGGCATGTAAAGGATGGCGAGTTTGAGAGTCTTGTCATCGTACGATTCGAATGCTTCGGGTTTGTGAGCAAGCACCGTCGTGATGATTTCCGCAAGCCGTCCGATATCATGCAGAAACATAACCACTAATGCGGACGCCGGACGCGGCCGAACCAGATTGAACGTCAATTCGGTAACAAGCCCCAGCGTCCCCTGCGATCCAACGAATAATTTTGACAGATCGAATACGCCTCGCTCCCGATCCCACACATCCCATATCTGATATCCTGCGGAGTTCTTGGACACGTTGGGCCGGGAGGACGCGACGAGGTCCCGATTTTCGTTGAGCAGCTTGAATACGCCTCGATAGACATCTCCCTCGAACGTCGCAAGCGCGAGTTTTTTATCCAAAGACGCGCGATCAAGCGGACCGCATTCGATTTCGTTCCCGTCGCTCAACACGACCTTCAGGCGCTCTACGTAATCAATCGTTTTACCATAGGTCAGGGATTTTTCGCCGCCGGAATTGTTAGCAACCATACCGCCGACCGTGCAAATCTCGCGCGAGGCGGGATACGATGGCATGAGCCAGCCCTTTTCGAGCGTAGCCTTTTCAAAATCGCGATAAAAGACGCCGGGCTGGGTAATTGCAAAACCATCGCCCACTTCTTTGATCTGATTGAAGTGCTTGGCAACATCCACGACGATGCTTTCGGTGAGCGGGCCGCCTGTCATGTCGGTGGCGCCGGAACGCGGAGTGAGCGAGAGTTTCTCGTCGGGGTGGTCGCTCACGAAGCGGATAATCTTGGCCAGGTCGCCGACATTCCGGGGTGCCACGATGACGCGCGGCCTTACCTCGAATAAGCTGGCATCGCGGCTGGCCGCGTCCAAGGAGGCCTCGTCGTCGGAGACTTCCCCGAGATTGAGCGCGCGAAGTTGTTCAGCAATCGTCATAGGCCGTATTGGTACGCTCGTCTTCGACAAGCGGGCCATGCCTTTAGCATACGGCCTTTGACTCTTCGGCGCAATCAAGCACGAGCGATGAAAAACAACTCTTTGACGTAGTGTCAACAGTATGCTAGTATTTCGCTTCCGCAGCGTCCCGCCGCTGCATGAAGCGGTTACCCTATCCTTCATCTCGGCTTCATGCGGCGATTGGACACTCCATGCGTCATCATACAACGCAAACCTTATGCGCATACTCATTATCGAGGACGAAGAAAAACTCGCCCAAGCCCTGAAAAAGGGTTTAGAGAAAGAAGGCTATGCCGTCGACTACATTCTTGAAGGAGAGGCCGGCCAGCGAAGAATCGAGATCAGTCATGGCGATTATGATTTGGTCGTTCTCGATCTGATGCTCCCCAAGAAAGACGGCTTCGAAATCTGCCGCGCTATTCGGGAGCAAAATATCACCATTCCCATTCTCGTACTGACTGCCCGCGATGCCACCGACGACAAAGTCAGCGCACTCGACAGCGGGGCGGATGACTATCTGGTCAAGCCGTTCTCGTTTGAAGAACTGAATGCGCGCGTACGAGCGCTCTTGCGCCGTCCCGATCAGACGCTGCCGGTTGAATTGCAGATAAAAGACCTCACACTGAACACTGCGACGCGCAAATCACATCGGAAAGGAAAAGAAATCCCGCTGACGCTCAAAGAATTCGGCCTCCTGGAATACCTCATGCGCCATCCCAACCAAGTGCTCACCCGCGAGCAAATCCTCGACCACCTGTGGGACTTCGCATTCGACTCGTTCAGTAACGTGATTGATGTTCACATGAAAAATCTCCGGAAAAAAATCGACAGCCACCACCATGACAAGCTCCTGGAAACAATTCGTGGCGTGGGTTACCGAATTAAGGGATGATCCCTTCATTGGTCCGCGAATCAAATTCACGCTCATTCACTTCTTCGTCGTCCTGATCGTTTTCACCCTGGGGTATCAGCTGACGCTGGTGTACAGGGACAAAGCTCTGATCGACTCATTGCGCCATGCAGCGATCCAGGACAGCGTACGGATGTATGTCGTCCGCCAGCTCGCACCCAGCTTCGCGCGGGTGACATTCTGGACGCTCGTCGGCATGGGAATTGCTGTCACTGGCATCAGCTATTTTCTGACTAGCATCACGCTCGCACAGATCCGCCAGATTGTGCGGGCTCAAAAACGCTTTATCGCCGACGCCTCGCACGAACTGCGAACGCCGCTGTCGATCATCAAAGCCGATTCGGAAATCGCGCTCTTCGAAGGCCAGCGGATCACGACCGGGAATGCCCTCTCCACCATTCAGAGCAATCTGGAAGAAGTCGACCGCATGTCAAAAATCATTGAAAATCTCCTGGCGCTTTCGTATTACGACGCGCGGGTGACGGAAATCCCGTTCACCACCGTTGATCTTGCCGATGTTGCGCGCCAACTCGTCAAAAATGCATGGAGTCTCGCCGAACGCAAGGGTGTTGTCCTGACGACCCAGGAGCTGCGACCGGCGCCGATCCTGGGCAACGCGACCGCCATGGAACAGATGGTAATGAACCTCATCAAAAACGCGATTCTATACACACCCAGCGGTGGCTCCGTGTCAGTATCAGTAACCCGCCCACGTCCCGATTCCGCGGAGTTTTCCGTCCGGGATACCGGCATCGGAATCGCGGAAAAAGATTTGCCTCATATTTTCAATCCTTTCTACAAAGCCGACCACTCGATCAGCAAAGAAGGAAGCGGGCTCGGTTTGACCATTGTCAAAAAGATCGTCGAACGGCACCACGGAAGCATCGCCATCGAGAGTGCCATCGGCAAAGGCACCCTCGTCACCGTTTCCTTTCCCATTCATGAGTAGTGCCCGACCGTCGATGCTCCACTCTAGTGTGGATGATGGCAGAGCGATTGACGGACGACCGTTCCTATTTCGCCATGATTCACATCAGGTTCATATCAAAGTTCTACGATTTCTCTCGTACTGAATAACTCGTTCGCAACGTCCGTCTGCGGGATCCATCTGGATCTCCGCTGGAGCGCTAACAACCGAAACGGGGCGCGAGCAACGGCCGCCGCAGGTAGCCGTCGGTGACGGTCGCGTCTTTCGGTTCATTATTCCATGGCCCAGTTTTGCGTTGCCGGAACGTATCCGGGACCGTCGTGTCGTTGGAGCGCATCGTTTCCTGTTGGCCGTTCCCCGCCTCCCTGATCAGAGTCGATTGCCTACAATAATCATCTCATGACAAGCGATAGTAATGCCCATAAACAGCGCATTCAAAACAGCCCTCTTCTGGGCTGTTTTTGCATCTGCTTTTTTGCACCTTCGCTTCACGTTCCTTTCACCGCAGTTGCCTAGTATCGAGGTAGAGTAAGGTAAAGTATTGTAATAACATAACATGCTTATAATTGAACGTACGTTCAATTATAAGCATGAGGTCGGTTGAAGTTCTTTCTCAAGGCTCTTTGGCAAATTACGGATGAGCGGACGGGCCGTCCGGGGAACCTGCACCTTGATACAGGTGCAGGGGACGCTCGCCGTTACCTGAAGGCATCCGTATAACACATTGTAGTATCGACATGGTATCACTGCGCATTGCCTGTCGGCCCGATGGGGTCATGAGGTGTTCTGGAGGGAGCGCCTTATGGCGAATCGGGTCGCATGTTGAACCATGAAACACCAACCCCGGCGGACCCGCCGGGGTTGGTGTTTCATGGGAATTTAATGCTACTACGCGATAGTGCACCCTGATGACCATGCATTACCGACGCTTTCTTTTTGTCAGAACGGGCGTTGTCTGTGCGATACTTCTCACCTTCGCCCTGGTTGCCGCGGTGCCGGGAAAACCGGCCATGGCGGCTGTCGGGTCGTGGGAATATCGCGGCGTCAGCATCGAACCGCGCTGGGACGGGGATTTTGCAAGTGACTCGTTCCGACAATCCGTCGCCAATGCCGCAGCGGCGCATGTCAACTCCATAGCCCTGATCATTCCCCTGCGCCAGTCCAGTATTTTCTCCACTGATATTCATACAGCATGGAATACGCCAACCGATGCGACGCTGACTTCGGCCATTGCTTATATCCACTCGCTTGGCCTCCGTGTCATGCTCAAACCGCATCTGGATTCTGACGACGGACAGTGGCGTGCCAACATTAATCCCGCTGACCGTGCGTCGTGGTTTGCGAACTACAAAGCAACGCTTTCTCATTATGCCGCCTTGGCGCAATCCAACGGCGTCGAGTCCCTGTGCATCGGGACTGAACTCATCAGCATGGCAACGGCGACATCCAACACCGGTAATACGCAAAACTGGAACAACCTTATCGCCGCCGTGCGCACCCTCTATCGCGGCCAGCTCACCTACAGCGCCAACTGGGGCGGACCGGGGTTCCCGGACGAGAAAAACCATATTGAATTTTGGAACACGCTCGACGTCATCGGGATTTCTGCCTATTTCAACTTGAGTCAAGATTATAATGATAGTTCGGTCCAGGCCCAAAAGAACGCCTGGAACCAGTACCAAAGCGACATCGCCGGCCTTGCCTCCCGCTGGGGAAAGCCAATCGTGTTCACCGAGGTTGGTTACCGGAGCGTTACCGGCGCACACACTCGCCCGTGGGATTACTGGCTCGGCGGAAGCCCGAGCGAAATTGAACAAGCCAATGACTACGAAGCGCTTTTTGAATACTGGAACAGCTATTCCTATATGAACGGTGTGGAATTCTGGAATTGGGAAAGTGATCCGAATGCCGGATGGCCGGGAAGTACAACGTATACCGTCCAACACAAGCAAGCGCAGGACACCATGGCACGGTGGTTCGGCAACGCTCCGGCTCCCACCCCGACTCCGACACCTCCACCTGCGCAGACGGGCGCCATCGAAATCTGGTGGCCGTCCGGTGGCGCGCGCATCGGCGGCACCCAGCCGTTCAAGACCATGCTGGAAAACCGCCCCGTCACCGACCACCAAATGTACTGGCAAGTGGACGGCGACCGACTGAACCCAATGGCCGATAACTATCAGGATTATCCTCACAAAGAAACGCTGGTGGATCTGTCCGGCTGGACGTGGAAAGGTGTCGGACCATACACCGTGAACTTCGTCGCCAAGGACGCCTCCGGTATCATCGCTCAAAAGTCGGTTGATATTTTCATTACCCGTTAATCTTTCAGTACCGCATAGGGCAGCGAGGTATCAGGGAAAGGCATGGTCTCCCCTATTGGAGCAAGAGCATTGTACGCGCGTACTGCTTCCCTGGCCTGGACCGTCAAACGGTCGTACTCATCCTTGCGTTCCCATGTCCACTGGGCGGGGTCGCCATGCATGCGCCGGAACATTCGAATTTGAGCCTTAAGAAACTCGGCGTGTTTTTTCTGCGCCACAACGCGCCGATCCGAAAAAATCATGCGGTGAGTCCATGCCTCGCCCGCTTTCCTGAATCCGGCAGAAGTGATTCCCGCACTCACGACTAAAACACAAAGCGTCACGGCCATGCCAGTTAACACTTGCCGAACGGCACTTCGTGCGTGTTCGGTTTTTTCATGGTGAGAGGGGCACAGTGTGCTGAGAAATGGCGATTCTTTCATGGTTGTTCCCAAGTAAACCGCGCCATGATGGGGACACCATGAAAAACTTCATGAAAAAAATTTGACGTATTGTTGGAGTCGGATACAATGACCGCTTCATGGGATCCTCACGCCGAGTATTTCATGAAGATGCTCTCCTTAGCGAGTACTCATATCGCGACAGAGGGCGTATCGAATAACTGCGCATATGCCATTTTGCACAGGGACCGGCATCTGCGCTCTCCACAAATGAAACACATACGTCATCTAAGAACGACAATGGCCGCAGCCGTGACAATCGGCATCGCTATCTCGATGCTCATGCCGCTAACCGCCTCGGCTGGTGATATCGCCGGAGGCATTGATCTGTGGTGGCCGGTTCCCGGCGCCATGATGAGCGGCACGATGCCGTTCAAAGCGCTCGTCCCCGATCGGAATGTCTGGGAATACCAGATGGTGTGGGCCGTAGACGGTGGCCAGCGTAATCCGATGGCCGACAGCTGGGAATCCTGGCCGCACAAGGAGGCCTGGGTCAACTTCGACGGCTGGACATGGAAGGGCTACGGTCCGTACACGGTCACGTTCACGGCCTTGGACCGGAATGGCGTAAAAATTGCCGAGCGTTCCATCTCGATCTACGCGAACGGCAAACCGGCGAGCACGATAAGTCCCACGCCGACGCCTGTTCCGGCGCCATCACCGAGTCCCACACCCACGCCAAGTTCGAGTCCGACGCCCAGCCCGTCCCCAAGCGCATCGCCTGTTCCTCCCTCCACAGGTGATACGCCCACAGCGACTCCCTCGAGTTCACCCGCGGTGAACTTGTCGAATCCACTCGCCGGATATGGACTGTGGGTCAACCCGCAGAGCGACCCTGCACGCTGGGTGCGCGATCACCTCGCCAGCGACCCGATCAACGCCGCGCTGATGCAAAAGATCGCCTCCCAGCCCGAAGTCCAATGGTTCGGCAACTGGAACAACGACGTGCAAAAAGACGTTACCAGCACCGTCACAACCATCACGAACGCTGGTAAACTGCCCGTGTTCGTGGTGTACAACATTCCCCAGCGCGACTGCGGCGGATATTCCGCGGGCGGCTCGGGCAGTCCCGATGCCTACAAATCCTGGATCCGCTCGATTGCCGCGGGACTGAACGGCCGCAAAGCCGCAGTCATCGTCGAGCCGGATGCCCTAGCCGCCATGGACTGCCTGTCATCGGCCGACCAGGAGACCCGCATTGGCCTTATCAAGTACGCCATCCAGACGCTCACAAAAGCCGGAGCCGTCGCCTACATTGACGCCGGTCATTCCGCCTGGAAAAGCCCCGCTGATACGGCGAATCGCCTTAAGCAGGCAGGCATTGACCAGGCGGCCGGCTTCTCGCTGAACGTGTCCAACTTCCGCACGACGGACGAAACCACCGCCTATGCGACGCAGATTTCCGCGCTCACCGGCGGCAAGCACTTCGTCATGGATACCGGTCGCAACGGCAACGGCCCCGCGCCGGACAACCAGTGGTGCAATCCGTGGGGTCGCGCCCTGGGCGCCAAACCCACGACGAACACCAGCCAGGCGATCACCGACGCCTATCTCTGGGTGCGCGGCCCGTCCGGCTCCGACGGTCAGTGCAATGGCGGCCCGTCCGCCGGCACCTTCTGGCCGGAATACGGCCTCGACCTGGCAAAGAACACCAGCTGGTAAACACGAAAGTAGAGATCACAAAACCGCCCTATCTGGGCGGTTTTGTGATCTTAGTTCTTGAATAATTCTTTGTACTTTTGGAATTCTTCGTCGGGGAGGGGGTGGAAGAGATCGGTTTCATGTTTTTCGACGCGCTCATAGATGCCGTCTTTGAATTCGCGCGGAAGGACGTGGTAGTGGATATGATCGACTTTCAAACGGCTCTGCGCCAGAAACGGACGATAATTCTGTCGTACATCACAACCGGTAGCTATCGTCTCGGCGACTTTCTTTTGAGTCAGAAATACCAGGTCAAAAATGGCGGCAAGCTCACTGCTGGCGAGTTCCCAGGGTTTTTCGACATGCCGCTTGGGAATGACGAGAAAATGCCCTGCTACTTTGCGGGGGTTGCTCAAGATCAGGAAAGCGGATTCGTTTTCCTTGATGAGCCGCTCCGTATTCTTGGCCAAGATGTCGCAAAAAGGGCAATCCATTTTCTTATAGTAAAAGATCTGTGGGACCCGTCAACACACGCAAAAAGGCTCCCGCAGATGAAGGTCGGGTTGGCAAACCCGGAAACCTTTCTGCGAGAGCCGCATCTCTTATCGTCGCGAGGGATATCGTCGTGGGAAACAGCTTTGTTCCCCAACAGTCTGGAGTTGGGCCAGGCGCGTCTCGCCGCGGGCCAAATCCTCGCGGATCCAGGCCTGCATCTCGATCTCGTCGGCGTCGGAGCATCCCTCCAGACGCCGGTACTCCGCACGCTCCCACGCTACGCGTGGGAAAAGCTTTTCCGCCTCGTCCATGGCGGCCGACCAGGCGACCTCGCACTGATAGACCCGCCCGGACTCCTCCTCCGAAAACTGGCTGACGATGCGGCGAGTACATCCGCCGCACGCGACACCGACCAGAACCATCAGAAACCAGCAGCGTCTCATATCCGCCTCTCTTTCGTTCCTCCGGCCGTTTTATGGCCGAATCGTAGGTACAATTATACTATAAAACGCACTACTTAGTCAAGTTTCTTGTCGAAGTTGCGGCGCCTGACTGTGTCTGATCGCCATAGCGAAGCTGGTACGCGGCCAGGGTCATGCCCGGAGATAGCGTGTGATCTTCCAAGCGCTCGAAATGAGTATCAAAGTAGAGCTTGATTGCACGCTCATAGCCTTGGTCGTAGCTCAAAAGGAGCCATACCCGATCGTGGTTATTGCTGATATCCGCCACTTCGCCAGGAAGACGTTCCTCCGAAAAATCAGGAATGGCCCCCGGCTTGTCGCGATCCCATATCGGAAGAGTCGTCATCGCGGCCGAGCCGGTGTAGTAGTATTCCACGGGATAGATCGTGAATGGGGCGGATACGACAACGATATCCTGCGGCTGTGCCCGAGCGTTCAAATACTCGCTGGCTTGGCGATACGACTCCTTGACCGGCGTATCGGCACTGACCGTCTGGCGAACGAACGTCAGCGCCAGCCCGATGATGAGAAATATCCGCAACGCCCGCGCGAGGGAGGGCGCACACGTCGAAAATGCCCAGCTCAAAAACAAATACAACGACGGCACGGTGAGGATCAGATATCTTGTGAGGTAGATCGGTTTGACGGCAATGCTTACGAAAAAAAGCAAGACGACCGGCAAAGTCGCAGTTAAGAAAAAATACGCCGTGGGAGGCGCAAGCCGGCGATCGTTGCTCAAAATGAAAAATGCGAAAAGAACGGCGACGGGCCACAGGGAAACGATGAGCGTGTTGATGTGGTCATCCTGGAATCCGAACAAGAACTGTGAAAAGGTATTAAACAAGTTTATGGTCGTCGGCCGGGTCAAATGCGGCTCGGACGCAGCGATGCCGCCCGTGGACAAGACAAACGCCAGCCACAGCGCCAGGGCCAAGGCGATGATCCCCGCAATCAGCACAAACCTGCCAAACGCCCTGCCGGGAAACAGTTGTCGGTTCGCCAGGTAAAAAACGGCCTGCGCAACCAGTCCGAACACGAAAAAGTAATGCGTAAATACGCCGAGCAAGGCTGTGATACCGTATGCCCACCAGAGCGTATTCGATGCCACGGGACGGTTCAAGGCAAGCCGCACAAAACAATACTGATTCACCACGGTCAGAAGCACCAGCAGACTATACATGCGGATCTCGCTCCCGTACCAATTCAAAAAGGGAGAACAGGCAACTAGAAACGCCGCAAAAAGCGCGATCGACCGTCGCGCATACGCGGCCATGCCTAAAAAGTATACGGCCGGAATTGTGAGAACAAAAAAGAAAAGGGATAACAACCGGCCGGTTCGGACTCCGTTACCGAAAAAGACCTGCCAGAAATGCAACAGCGTATGGTAGAGCGGAACATGCACGTCGCCGGCGACGATCGCGATCATGCGATTCCAGCTGTGGCTGGTCTGCCAGAGACTTTGCGCCTCGTCGAGGCGCAAACTTTGCCGGGATAGCACCAGCGTCGACACCAGAAGGGCAAAAACCACCATGGCCGCCAACAAAACCCCGGTGGATGCATCGGTAGCAGCGCCGGTCATGGTGCGACGTGTGTTGGGAGTATTCATGCTGACTTTTTCACACTGATCGGCGCCGGTTTTTGAAGAATTGCCAGCGCTCGTGCCGGTAACGCCGCGGCGATGAACGGGGCGAACATGCCGACGTAGAACGCCGCCCACGCCATGTTATTCATGACCGAAGGACTCAATCCGTCCCGCCAGACAGCGACACAACAGCCGATAAGCGCCAAGGCACTGTAAGCCAGATGCGGTGCAACGAGCGGAAGATAATTGCCCTCGACGGCCTTTTTCGATGTCACGGCGAACTGAACCTTCTCTCCCGCCAAGAGCGACCAGAGCGCCTTGCAATGGATCACAAATGAGCTTAACGAAAAAGCGACTGCCCGATAGGTATACGATGAATTGCTCGCCCGACGGAGATTGTAGACGGTGAGGAAAATATACGGCAAGAAGACCGCGGCAAGCGCCATGGTCGGTGCTTTGAACGGAACAAGTCCGGTGTAAAAAAAGAGCAGGGGGAAAAACGCATTCATCGCAACGACCGGGCCGGTCAAATAGAAACTTGCTGATCCCAAATACTGGATGCGCTGGTTCCAGGTGAATCCGCGCCGGAACAGCGGATTATGAAGAAAAATGGTCTCCAAGCTCCCCCGTGCCCAGCGATATTGCTGTTTGGCATACGAGAGAAAATCTTCCGGCGCCAGTCCTTCGGCAAGCACTTCGGGCACATAGACCGATCTCCATCCGCGCTGGTGGATGAATTGCGACGTCATAAAATCTTCCGTGATATTTTCCATATTCATGCCGCCGACCTCCAGGAGCGCGGAGCGGCGTATGACCATGTTGGTGCCGCACATGAAAGCGGCATTCAGGCGATTTTTTCCGCGGCAGATCGCCCCGAAAAAAATCTTCTGCTGTTCCCAGGCGCCTGACGTCACCTGGTTCAAGGCATGATTCCGATAGAATTGGGGCGATTGGACAAATGCCACGCGCGGATCGTCGAAATATCCCGCCGTCTTTGCCAGAAAGTCCCGATGCGGCACATGGTCGGCGTCAAGGATCGCAATGAACGGACTGCCCGTCCGCATCAAAGCATGGTTGATATTCCCGGACTTCGCGCCGCCAGGAATCGTCCGAGTAATGCAGCAGACTCCAAGCCGTTCAGCCATGTTTTCAATGTCTCGCCAGTTCTCTTTTTTCGCAACATAGCCGTCATTAAGGATAAAAACCCTGAAATTCGGATACCGCATCTGCTTGGCAGCCCATGCCGTTCGTTCGACAATATCCTCCGGCTCGCCCGCGACTGTGATGAAAACATCGATGGGCGGACGATACGAGGGATCACATGGCCGTGCAGAGCTGGTATCCCACACCGCGTGAATATAGGTAGCCAACTGCCAAACATGGAACACCTCGCCGGCAATCAACAACCAGAACAACACAGGATTGCCTCGCGGGAACCAGAACGCCAACACGAAGAAATAGACAAGGGCGATCGCGAAATTCGCAGCCAACAGAAAACGGGAACCGGGACTTTGCAAGAATCTGGTAGTGGCGGATGATTTTTTTTCCATCATGATGGCGTAGATTACGGGATACGCGTCTCGCGAACGAAGGGACTGTTGGACCGATATGTTCCGACAGCCGGCAAAAGATTCGGCAGAAGATCGTGATACAGCGCAACGCCGAACCACGCCCAGTTGTCGTCATAATAGCTCAGCTCTCGCTTCCAGGAACTTGTATCAGGATCATAGAGCGCCCGCAGCTTCTGCTCGTACACCTCCGAGGCATTTCGCGGGTCGGCAACAAGGAAATAACCGATACTGCCGCCATACATGGCCGGCGCCTCGAAAGGAACCGTCGCTTGTCCGTCATGGCTATAGCCGCCGTAAATAATACCCTTAGATCGCCACTCGCGCTCAAGCGCGGCAAACGATGCCAATGTCGTTCTTGCGCGCGCTTCGCCGTACCACCGCCAGTCCAGCGCAATTCGCCACGGCACCCGCAATGCGTCGAAGCCATAATCGGCTGTCAGTCCCTCCGCTGTCGCGGGCCTAATCACTGCGGTACTGCGGTTGACGAGCGCCCAGTTTGGGGGCAAGCCGGCACTCGGCGAAGCGCCGGCAGAGGCCGCCGCGCTCGCTTGAAGCACGGCATACGATGTGTCGATGAGCCCCTCCCAATTATCTTGCGGATCCAGCTCGGCAAACACTCGGTAGGCATAGGGAGCAAAATAGGACGGATTGACGACAATCGCCTCCCGTGAATACTTCTTCTCAAGATTGTTGGCGGCCAAGTACGGCCGGCCCTTGATGTCGACCACCTCGTTGCGCCAAATATCCCTGATAATCTCGCGGGCCGAAACAAGATAATCGGTCTGTCCCCATCGGGAGTAAGCAAATAAGAGGGCCAGTGCAATATCCGTGTCTGCGTCGCTCGCCGCATTATCCCCCCCTTTTTCCGTGAGGACGCCGAAAGAGCCGTCGGGATGTTTCCCATAAAGCCAGGAGAAAAGATGGTCGCCGGGCCGACGAAGAAACGTTTTCGTCCAGCCCCAGCTCCGGTCGAAAGTCTCTTTGTCGTCCATCCAAACCGAACGCAACAGGGCATAGCTCTCCCCCTCGGATGTGGTCACATTGCCCTGCTGACGATCAATCGTCCTTCCGCTCGAAGATTCGATATACGCCGATTTGTATGAATTCCAGAGCGCAGTGATCATTTCTTTTGGGGAAAAGACGACCGGAACTTGGCGCTTGCGGCTGTTATGGTAGGCCGTGGCCGTCACGACGAGGATCGCAACCACAATGAGGATGATGCCGGTAGTTTTCATTGAATGCATGAATGTGCCGCATCAAAAACTAGACTACGATTGCATGCCTCGGAACGGAGAGCCGGGTACTCCGCCGGAAAACACAAGACCAAGCACCGCCAGGATTGCCGCCAACCCGTAGATCCTCCTGGTTGCCTCCGGACTGAAACGATCCCAGGCATAGACATCAGAAGGAGTAAAACGATCGTAGCCGGTAAAAAACCTGATTACCGGCTCTGCGACGGCTGGTGAAAAGTTCAAAGCGATCTGACGATCATGAGAGTCGTCGGTGGCAGATAACGGAGCGGGCGCGACGGAAACCGATTCTTGGGCCTGGGGAGCATCGGAAGGAACAGTCTCCGATCCTTCCGAAGCAGATGCCGCAGGGGCCACAACCGCACCCGCCGGCATAGAAAGAGGCGCGGGAGCTTCGCTTTTATCTTTAGCAAGCGCTTCAAACGGCGCAAGAGCCACGCTCAAAGCCAGCACTCCGGCCCCCAACAATATTCGCGTTGATAGAAAAATGTTGGTCATCGGGATGCGCGACAGGACTTCGCTCAAACAAGGCGCCACATCGTGCGCACTTCCACCAACAGTGCGGATTATGGGCACAGTCAATGAAGTGCGCATGAAAGACGGCACCCTTGAGGGGTGCCGTCTTTCATGCGCTGATACTCGAATCGAGATGAACACTATCCTTCGGCGTTGTTGAGCGCGGTAATCAACTCCTCGCGGCTCATGCTATCGTTGACCTCGATACCCATCTCCCGCGCCCTGCGCTTGAGGTCTTCGTTCGACATTTGACCAAGCTCTTGGTTCGGCATAATACGCTTATCCGGATCCCACCAGCACGGCGGAGCGCCACCGCTCTCCGCACGGGCACCGATGGCGATCCTTCTGGGTTAGACTGCCACGCGCCCGATCGTAATGAGAAAACATGAAACCGCCGTGAGGAGTGGCGGGGCAACCACCCGGAGCATTAATTCAGATCCAGTGGCAGGCGGACAGTGAATGTTGCACCATCCCCGACGCGGCTTTCAACAGCGATGCTTCCACCGTGCCGCTCGACAATCTGTTTGCAAATCGCCAAGCCCAGTCCGATCCCTTCTTGAACATCGGCACGATAAAACCGGTCGAAAATCCGCGGGATGTCCTCAGATGCGATGCCTTCGCCGGTGTCCTTGACGGTGACCCAAGCATCGTCGCCGGAACTGCCAGTTTCCAAAGTAACCGTTCCTCCCGGCGGTGTGTGTTTGAACGCGTTGCTGATCAGGTTCAAAAACAACTGACGCAGGCGGTTCTTGTTGCCAGAGATGGGCAACGGTCTCGGGCTGATGATACATGACAATTGGACCTGGGCATGCTGGGCGAGTACCAGACAGTCTTCGGAGACCTCTCGAACCAGCACATCCAGGAAAAGCGGCTCCTTGGGAAACGTCTTTTCGCCCAAATCAACGCGCGCCAACTGCAGAAGATGGGTAATAAGCTTGGACATACGGTCAAGCGTCTGCTGGACAATATGAAGCGTCTGCTCGCTTTTGTGGCCCTGGGCAAGATCCTTTTCCAAAAGCTCCGTGTTTCCCTTGAGAATCGCCAGCGGAGTCTGCAGCTCGTGGGTAATATCGGTCAAGAACTTCGACTGGTTTTCGTACAACTGCCGAATCTCGCCCATGCGCTCCTTGACCTTTGCTTCCAAGTCCTTATTGTGCCGCTTGACCTCTTCGTACAAACGCGCATTTTCCAAAGCCACACCGATCTGGCGGGAAAGAATATGGAGCAGGTCGATATCTTTTTGCACGAAAGGGTCTCCGGAAAGCTTCTTCCCCAAGAGCAAGACGGCATTGACGCGATCCCGACAAAACAGGGGCACGATGATAGCGATGTCCAAGTCCCGGCAGACGGTCACAAGCCGCTGGCGAACTGGGAAATCCGATTCTTCTCCGGCAAGCGTTTCGCACACGATGACGTCCCGCCCGATCGACGGAGATATTTCCTTGAGAAGACGGAGGCTGTCTTCTTTCGTCGGATCACCGGCAGATATCCCATGGATTGGCATAAAATGTCCGTCCGGGTTTTCCAGCAGAAAAACCGTCCGACTCGTTTTCAGCGTTTTCCGCAGGAGCTCATCCAGCGAAGCTGTCATGGCGTATAAGTCGATGGTCGAACGCAACACTTCGCCGGCGGTACGGAGCGTCTGATGATAATCGTATTCTCCTTTAAAGAACAACGGATCAGTAACGCGCTGGAAGAACTTTTTGAACGCGGGAAATCCAAGCACGACAATAAGCGCCGCAATGACTCCTCCCGCCAGCGAGGTGTGATACGTTGCGCGGGAATACTCGATATCGAGGGCGAAAATCAGGAAAAAATAAAGCGCCGTCGTGATGCTGATCGTGACAGCATACAGCAATCCCCGCTGGATCACGACGCGAATGTCCATGAGCTGATGTCGAACAATCGCATAGGCGGTCGCTCCGACAAAAACAATCGAGGCCGCGGGGCCGAGGAGATTCGCACCAAACACGCCTAAGGCGGGCATGAGCACATCGGAAACGAAAGCGACCGCCATGAAAATAAGCGCCCCGAAAAATAAATATCTCATCTGCAGACGCGCCAGACCCTTGCTCCTGCGGTAATGCCAGATAAGCAAAGAAAAACTCGCGAGAAGATACCCGCCGATAACGACGACGTACAACGGAAACAACGGGCCATTTGTCGGATAGAGCTTGCCGCCAACGACCTGGGTTGATGTGATGAAAACACCAAAGGGAATCAGCGCGGCGATTATCAAAAACGGCGTACAAGAAAACCAAAACGCCCGCCCCGGCGGGGCACCCTCGGGAAAGACCTTAGCAAACGCGAACAGTCCGAACACCATCAAAGTTCCCCCATAAAAAATGACCTTATCGAACAGGAAAAAAGCGCTCGATGACAACAACGCTATGCCGGAAGCCCAAATTGCGGCCCCTAGGACGAAAAGAAAAAAGGCGCGGTTCACATTCGCCCGAGGATTGCGCCAGAGCACATACGAAGCGATCAGCACATCCAAGGGCGCGACAGCAAAGAGCAAAAGTTGAAGAAAAAGAGTGTGATTCATCGAGCCCAGTATAACAAAAAGTCCCGGCAAGTGCGACCGGGACCCGTCATGTCGTTATTTCGATACTGATTAGTCCGCTTCCCAGCGGCCCGGCAATCCGGGCCAAGACGGCGGCGCGGATTTGTTCAAGCCGCATCAGGCATAGCGTTGGCCTGGGTTCATCAAGGTAATACGGACGATCGTCCGTGGCAATCCGGTCTTCGCGCAGAATAGCTTCCGACACTGAATGAAGAAGAATGCCAAGGCCGGCAAGGCGGTCGGCTGCCGGTTGTTTCACAACACACCAGCCGTATGTCTTTCCCAGCGCCAGCGCGTGCACCGTAGCGGCATAGATCAGCGCTTCGGAGACAAACTGCCCGCGGGCGATCCATCGCTCGTACTGTACGCCGTCGCGGCGGGCAGGGACGGCCATCCCCTGGATATCAAAAGCATGCTCGAAGGAAAACGGGCGGTGCTCATCGGCGAAACCTAGCGCCATGGTTCCTACGATGGCCGAATTCCGATATGCCGCAAAAACAATTTGCGGTGGCCCCGGTTCTGTGCCAAAGATAGCGCGGAATCTACGGCCAATAAAATCGACTGCTTCGCGTAAACGCTCGTCCTTGCGAAGCAGCCTGACTGACAAGGGTGCCGGTTTTTCACGCGGAGCCATCCCTTACCACCATCTTCCGGTAAACGTCTTGAACTCCCGGCGCAGCGCATTGTTGTAGACGTATCCGTAGTCCGGAGGCAACTTCCAGCCGTGATCCTCGCCGGAATTCCGAACCAAATACGCCAGGATGTTGTTCAGCAAGTATCCGGCGGCATAGGTCGGATTCGTGGCCATGATCGGAGCTTTGCCAATCCGAAGCCTCCCCATCACACGCTCCCGGATCCAAGGACTGAAGGAGGGAAATTCCGGAACCAATCCACGCAAAAGCGCTCCAATCAGATCATCGAGGACTTTTTGGCGTTCGTCCGGCGAGACCTCGGAACTTTTCAGTACGGACCGTATGCGAGCCATCTCGGGATAGGTATGCCCCAGCACCTCGGCGATGTCGGGACTTCCCACTGGTTTGAAAAGAAACAAGTGCGTTCCGGCCTCGACGCTGTTGCAATTCATGAGCGTCACGCCAAGCGCGCGGGCGCGTTGATGGAGCAGAATCCGCTCGGGCGCGAAAAACTCGACTTCGTCGCATACGATGTCGCACCCGGCAAGAAACTCATCCACCGTTTCCTCGCAAATACCCTGCGGATAGACGTCGACAAAACAGTCGTCGGTCACCGATCTGATCATGTTTGCCGTCTCAAGGGCCTTCGATTTGCCGATATTCCAGCGCGTTGCGGCCGCTTGCCGATGTACGTTGGTTGCGTCGAAAACGTCATTGTCGGCGATTTTGATTTTCTTCACACCCAGACAGACAAGCTTTTTGCCCAAATCTCCGCCCATGCCGCCGCATCCGGCAATGCCAACGACGGCGGGCCCGATATGGTCCGCCTGTTCTCGATCAGTGAGCCAGCCGATATTGCGATCGGTGCGCTGGCGATAGTAGTTCGGATCAGGATTGCGCGGTATGAGATGATAGACTGTCGAAGCGTCGGGTTCAGCGGGCAGTTCGTCGGCACATTCTCTTTTCAGAGCCATGCTTCCTCGCTTGTTAACGAGCCTGGCTCATTATAGCAACAAAAAAATTCCCGTTTTCACGGTCTGTGGATTACTCGGCGCATTTTATTCCAGCTTGTAGCCAAACCCGCGTACCGTATGAAGCAGTTTGCGCTTGAAGGGCTCGTCCATCTTGGATCGCAAGAACCGCACATGGACATCAACCGTGTTCGTAAACGGATCGGCGTTGATATCCCAGACGTGCTCGAGAATCATGTTGCGCGTCAGAGTAATGCCCGGATTCCGCATAAAATACTCAAGGAGCGCAAACTCTTTCTTATTCAACTGGATCGGCTTGCCCGCCCGGTTGACCGTATGCGCAAGCGTATCCATCTCGATGTCGGCAACTTTCAGGGTGGTCCCGACCAACTGCTTTTCCCGACGCAGGAGCGCCCGGATGCGCGCCAGGAGTTCGTCAAACGCGAACGGCTTGCTCACATAGTCGTCCGCTCCGATGTTCAGCGCTTCGACCTTGCGATCCGTTTCCGTTTCCACGGTCAGCATGATGACGGGAGTGGTCTTGCCATCACTGCGCAAATCGCGGCAAATTTCCAAACCGTTTCTCCCCGGCAGCTGGATATCGAGAATCACAAGATCGTATTCGTTGGTCCGAGCCAAGAATAGCCCCGCAGGTCCATCTGCCGCCCAATCGACGGCAAAATGTTCGGCCTCAAGGCCGCTGGTCACAAATCGAGCTATTTCCGCTTGGTCCTCGACAATAAGAATACGCATACGCCAGGATTTTTGAGTAAAGTAAACCTACTATAACATACAGGCGGTTTGTTAGCAAGACTTCCCTTGCATATCGTCAAGCTTTATGCTATCGTATTGCCTTGTCAGACCACGGAGGGAAAGGCACCTTGAAAAAATCTGTCTTATTGGTCGGCCGTAGCGGAAGCGGCAAAGGGAAACAGGGGCCGCGACTGGCTCAATTTCTCGACTTTTCCTATTGGAGTAGCGGAGACGAGTTGCGAGAGCGCAACCGAAAACATCAACTCTCGCACGCGAAAGCGGGACAGCTTGATGCCGGCATGTTGCTGGAAGATCGTACCATGTTTCACCTTTTTCTGGATGTCATACAGAAGAATCCAGGAAAGCTCGCTCCTCACAAGGGTTGGATTCTTGATGGATACCCTCGCACGCGTTATCAAGCCCAGATGCTCATTCCGCTCCTGGAAGGCCTCGAGCGGGGTTCGTTGCATGCAATCGAGCTCGAAGTCTCGCGCGAGGTATGCTTGGAACGCCTAAAAGCCCGGGCCGCCGAAGAAGGACGGCTAGACGATAAGGCGGAGGCGGCCATCGCTCGGAGGCAGGACTTCTATGAGTCGGAAACGATCCACATGCTCGCGCACTTGAAGGAATTGCATAAACATATGCATGTGGTCAGAATCAGTGGGATGGGCACCCCCGACGAAGTCGCCGCCCGCCTGCAGGAAACCGCAATGGCTATGGGTATCATGCGCCAGAAAACCGCCAGCTAACCGGCGGTTTTTTCTTTTTCAAGCACTTCAGTATTCGGTGAGTTTCCCCGCTTCGATTTCAAGAGAGCCCGCACGCCGCAATCCGGACAGGATCGGCCGCGTGACAATATCGGCGTGTGCAGATGCGTCCAGCAGTTCGGGAATATCCCAGAGCTCGTCTTCAGCCGTAACCCAGGCACCGGCGCGAATCCGGGACAAATGGAACGGCCGTGAGTAGCTCCGCAGGGTTTTTGTGCCATCATCCAGAAAATACTCGTGAAAATACGATAATGCCAATTCTCCAAGCGTCCGATAGACCGGTTCGCGGTACCGAAGCACGGCGTGGTTTGTTTTGGAGATTGCGCCCCAGCGCCCGTGTCGACGAAACAGCGCCACAACATGATCGTAATCGTGTCCAGCGGCGCGTAAGTCCATAAGCATAGGCTTCTCGCCTCGAAGCCACAGCGCCGAAGCCGCAAAGAGCGCCCCTTCCATGCAGTGCGCAGTGCGATGGCGCAAAACCCGCCTCGGAGACATGCACGTTTCTCCTGTCCGTTCAAAGTTGATCGGCAGACGATCCAAAAAGTCCTGAATCCGGGCGGGAGTTTTCAGGGTACGCATAATATCCAGTTCATCCGCAGAAAAACCGAGCGTCACGGAACCATTGTATCACAAGCAATAACGGGAGCCAGACAAAAAACCTACGATGGTTTTCCCGTAGGTTCTTGACTCAAAAGGCGCAGTGCCGACATGAGCTCGGAATTCACCCGCATCTTGAACAGTTCGGCCTTATCGTCCCCCAAAAGCGCGCGCTGGCAAATCTGGATAACGGTCCAAAGAATACGCGGATCACGTTCCCGCAACTCAATCTTTTTAGATGCTTCGAGTTCGGCGCCATGCTGTCGGAACCGCTCTTCAAATGCGGTAGCGAATTGGGTCACTGTCGCCAACGGCCATCCTTCCAAAAAGATCTTCGACGGAATCTCCTTGTAGTGAGCCGCAAGGTACGAGAATACCTGGCCCGCTTTGTGGAATACATCCACTAGGGTTCGAAGTTCATCGATAGTAAAGAACTCACCAAATTGGAGATGGTACAGAAAGCGGCGCATGTTCGCCTCGACACATACGCAAACCTCGAACATGTCCCGGGATTCCGGTGAGGCTTGTGGTCCCAGCACTTCGAGGCCGATCGCTAATACTTGAGCGCGATAGAGCTCCGAAAGACCAGCCAATCGTATCCGTTCTTCTTGCCATTCTTTAAAGAGCTTCCGCTGTTCCTGTTCATCCATCGCTAACCCGCGAAACACGTGCCGCAACCCTACCACACCAGATACTGCCCGTGAAGCGGCGTTATCCACCAAGCAACATTGACAAAAGAATTGCCCGTGGGTATACCGAAAGCACGTTCTTTCAGGGTAAAAAGTTAGCCATGCGCGATCGAAATCAGCGGCGCGTATTCCTTGGCCGAAACGACGGCAATCGAGTAACGCTGAATCGGGTCTTCCCCGACAGCGATATCGTTTTTTCAATGCCGCTCATTGAGGTCAGCCGGTATCCGCGCGTCGTTATCCAGGGATGTCAGGGACATTTGCTGTTTGTTGAGCCGCAAATCCGGGAACTCACACTTCGCGCCGACATCGCCGAACCGGCGTTCGGAAGATGGGTCGGGTTTCAGCCCTATGATCCGGCGGATGGTCGAGAATCCATCGAACTGTACTACGATCCGCTCGATCGGCCTTGGAATCGCCTCCAGCTCCTGGTCTGCACTTTGCGATCGCACTTGATCCGAATCTGCGATTTCAGACTTGCAGATGTTGCTGACTTGATACTCGTCCTCAACGATCGGATCATCATGCACGCAAAAGATCCCCTGCCCCCAGCCTACGGAAACGGAAGTGTTAAACTTCCTCCGCCGGATCAATTGACTGTGCTTCTTCATTAATCTCCGCCGCACGGCGGAGTTTTTATTCACGAGAATTTCAAGCATAAGAGCCATAGTGGCCCTACCATAACGCGCAAAGCGCGGGAAAGGAGGTGTAGCATACCATGGCAGAAGAACAGACCATGTCCCCCGACGACCAGAAAAAACCCAAGCGCGGTTTCGCCGCAATGAGTCCGACGAAACGCCGGGCGATCGCCAGCAAGGGAGGTCGGGCCCGAGGAACCAACGCAAACAAATCTGAATAGGCAGGATACGCACAACAGCCCGCCCCGGGATGGGGCGGGCTGTGTTTTCGAGCGAACACGACGCTTAGGAAGCGCGAGTTACGTTCTTGGCGCTGGGGCCCTTCTCGCCGTCAACGACATCAAATGAAACGACGTCGCCGACTTTGAGTTCTTCGAATGTCACGCCGCTGACATCCTTGGAATGGAAGAAAAGATCTTTCGTTTCGCCTTCACGGGCGATAAATCCGAATCCACGGTCTGTCACGAGCGTTTTGATAGTTCCGGTCATGGTTGTGATTTTTGGCACATTAAGTTGGTAACTGATGGTGGGGAAAAACCCGACCTCGTCTCCTCATATCAGCAAGATCCAGTATACTCTCTTTAAGAGCCGGCGTCAAAGAAT
>CAYQNM010000004.1:0-2010 GCA_964419015.1 uncultured Candidatus Saccharibacteria bacterium
CGCACAAAAGCGGCCCTGCCCTGAATACTCAAGGGCTCCGGGCCGCTTTTGCCTTTCAGGTTCATCCCGATACCTTCGTTGCCGCTTCGCTCCTCGTTCGCCATATCTCTATATGGCTCACTCCGGTGCTCGCTTGCGCCTCGGTCTCGGGCGAATGCGAGGAGTTCTTACTACTTAAATCGGCTTGATGCGGAGCTGGTATTTCGAAAGAATCAAAATTGATTCGTGAAGTAAAAGAGGTATACTGCATGATATGCGACCACTGGTACTCGTTATTCTCGACGGCTGGGGGTATTCTCCCCAGAAACTCGGCAACGCTATCTTGAGCGCCGAAACGCCTGTTATCGACGATATCGCACAGCACTACCCCGCACTCCTGCTCCAAGCTTCGGGCAAATCGGTTGGCCTGGAATGGGCCGAGCCGGGAAACAGCGAGGTCGGACACCTCACCATCGGCGCCGGACGCACGGTATTCCAATATTCGACACGCATCAACCGGGCCGTCGAAAACGGAGAACTGCATCGCAACAAAGCGCTCCTTGCGGCCATGAGCCACGCCGCGCGCAACAATTCGGCCCTGCACCTGGTCGGCCTTCTGGGATCGGGTACCGTCCATTCAAGCACCGGACACCTGTTTTCGCTCATGGATATGGCCAAGCAGAACGGCGTCGGTCGCATGAATCTGCACTTGTTTGCCGACGGCAAGGACTCCGGCCTGAAAGAAGCCCCCGCCCTGATACAAAAAGTCCGCGACCGCATGGCGCAGATCGGCCTGGGAACGATCGCCACGCTCATCGGCCGCTGGTATGCCATGGATCGCGATACGAACTGGGAACGGACGCAAGCCGCATACGACCTGATGACGGACGGCGCAGGCGAAACGGATGGCGGCGATCTTTTGCAAAAATTGGCCGCCTCCTATGCTCACGATCTGAATGACACCAAACTGCCCCCCATTGTCGCCGACCCGTCGGGATTGATTCGCGACGGCGACGCGGTTATCTTTTTCAACTTTCGCGAGGACAGCATGCGCCAGCTTACTCGGGCGTTCGTGGAGCCGGAGTTCGACCGATTCCCGCGACGACAGTTTTCGAATCTTTTTGTCACGCTGATGACGCACTATCTGGATCTTCCCGGCCTCAATGTGGCATTTCCCCTCCCGGAAATAAAAAACGGCCTTGCGGAAACGATCAGCGCAGCCGGCTTCAAACAACTCCATATTGCCGAAACGGAAAAATACGCCCATGCTACCTATTTTTTTAACTGTCTGCGCAACGAGCCGTTTCCGGGAGAAACCGACATCCTGGCTGAATCACACAAACAGCACGCCGAGCATCCCGAAATGAAAGCCCCGGAAATCGCCGACCGATTCGTCGCCGCTTTTGGAAACGAGCCGCCGGAATTTACCGTCATCAATTTTGCCAACGCGGACATCCTCTCTCATATGGGCAACCTGGAAATCGCGGCACAGGGCGTCGGCCACATCGACCGCGCTCTTGGCCGGGTGCGCCAGACCGTTGCGGAACGCAACGGCATCCTGGTTGTAACCGCCGACCACGGCAACGCCGAATCGCTCATCTATAAAACCACCGGAGAGGCGGAGACGCGCCACAACAGCAACCCGGTGCCATTGTATCTCGTGGCGGCCGAATACGAACGCTATCGGGATCCGCAAGTCGTCCGGCAAAGCATCGAGAACTCGACAGGACTCTTGTCGGATGTCGCACCGACCATCCTCGAACTCATGGGAAAGCAAAAGCCGGTCGAAATGACCGGCGAAAGCCTATTGTCCCAACTGGTCTAAAAATCGTTCGGACCCGCAAGATCTTCGTCGAGCGCCTTGAAGATAAAACGAACATTGCCTTTGATCCGCTGGAAAATATCTTTGACGTGTTCGGAAGGATTTTCACCGATGGCCTGATCGGCCAGCTTCATGATCTGATGCCCGAGCGTCCGGAAAGCGCGATCGCGTTCGATGCCGGGACGAAGCTCCCGAAACATCTGATTCAT
>CAYQNM010000004.1:2110-4065 GCA_964419015.1 uncultured Candidatus Saccharibacteria bacterium
ATAGGGAGCTCGGGAGCATCTGCAACCCAGCTGATGCGTTCAATGCGCGCCGAACGTCCCGCTAAGTCTTGCTCGGAACCGACGTAGATGATGTTTTTTTTCATATCCTTGGCAACGACATAATACGGCCCGCCGCCCGCGGAGATGTCCAACCCATGCCGCTGGCCGATCGTATAATATGCCGCACCGTCGTGCCGACCGAGTTCGCGACCGTCCAGGGAACGGATGCTTCCTTCTTTGGGCTTGATGCGACGCTTGAGAAATTCTTTCACATCCATGGGGCCGACAAAGCAGACGCCCTGACTGTCTTTTTTGTCGAAAACCGGAAGCCCGAACCGCTTGGCCAATTTCCGAACATCCGGTTTGGCATAGTCGCCGATCGGAAACAACGTGCGTTCAAGCTGAGGCTGGGTCAGCATCCATAAAAAATACGTCTGATCCTTGTTCTCATCCAGCGCCTTTGCCAAAACCGGGCCGGCGCGGGTTGCGCGGATTCTGGCATAGTGGCCCGTGGCAATCGCGTCGGCGCCTTCTTCAACCGCCTTCCTGAAAAACAGGCCGAACTTGATTTCCTTATTGCACATTACGTCGGGATTGGGCGTATTGCCCCGGCGGTATGTTTCAACCATATAGTCGGTTACCGCGCTACCATATGCCTCGGAAAAATCCCAGGTCAGGAGCGGAATATCTAGAACCGAAGCGACGCGAAGCGCATCCTCGCGGTCGCGATGCCAGGGGCACGTCGCGGCCTGCTCATCCGGCGGGGACCACGGCTTCATGAATACGCCGACAACGGTATATCCTTGTCGTTTCAAAAGCGCCGCGGCAACAGAGCTATCCACGCCTCCGGACATGGCAACATAGACGGTCTTTGGGGGGTCGCCGGGTAATCGGGATTGTTTTTTTACTGTTTTATTCGTCATAAGTCAAAGATACGACGCCTCATCGTACACCGTGACATCTTTTCAGTAAAGCGATGTTTGGCGCCGATGACGAAGCATTGACAACCCATACTATGCAGTGTAACATATCCCCTGGTTGTTCGTTCACAATCTAAGGAGGCCCCATGGCCGAAGTCCCGTTGCTGACTCTCATTACCGACTCAACAGAGCGGGCAGATGCCACGATGCCCTTGCGCTGGTGCGTATCCAAGGAGGCGCTTGGCATGCTCCAAGAAGCCGGCGCAACTGACCCCTACATCTTTATCCTGATTCAACATGGGTTCTCGGAAACGGCCCGGTACCTCGTTCCCCTCAAGGACGAGATGCGATTCATCGAGTTCCGCCGACCGGGGAGAAATATCATCCACGCGGCGATCGTCTGGGAACATAAAAACGGCAGATTCTTGGAAAGATCCTTGATGCGTAAGGATGGTTACGGCGATTATCGTTGTTCTTTCATTGAACCCCATCCGAAAAACTTCGTTAATGGATACTTCGTCGGGCACGAGACATATTCGGATCAGTACCAGTCTCTTGGAGCAACGACGCTCGATGTCGAAGTTCCACAAAACATGTTCGCCAAGGAACCGCCCAGATGGCTCTCGGCATGGGTGAACTACTGGTTCACCTGGGCCCCGGTTGACCAATGTCATTTCCGACGGCGCATGCTGGTGGCGTTTACCATCCAACCGATTGCCGTACTGGTGGCCGTCATCGTAGAGTTTGCACTGAAATTCGGAATCCTTCTGGGATTGGCATTTCTTGGAATTCCCGGCCGCTGGAAAAAGCTCCTTTCTCCAGACCCCGGATTCGGTGACTCCGTATCAGACCTCTACCCGGGGAAGTCCTCCATTTTCTTTTCCGGACCTCGCCGTTGGTATCGCCCGTTCCTGTGGCTGATAAGCCCACCAGCGCTCCTGCTGGCATACATCTACCACCTCGCGCACCCCAACGTCCCATGGAGCGACATGCTTATACTGTTGTGTGGTATGGCGGTCTGCTGGATACTGGGCG
>CAYQNM010000004.1:4165-30268 GCA_964419015.1 uncultured Candidatus Saccharibacteria bacterium
AGCCACTCGTAACCCGGGTGGTTTTTTCTTTTCCGGCGGCTGGGCGCCGGTCAGCGTCCGAACATAAACAGGCGACCAAGCGTGCGCAAAAGTCCGGCAGCGATAGCCGCGGCGGTGTTTTTTCGGGAAACGGTTTGTTGTTTCACGATCGCCCGGTAGGCGGCGGCAACCCTGCAAGGAAGCCGGCACGGACTGTCGACAATTCGGACTTTCTGGATGTTTTTGATAGTGGGACGAGGCGCGGTTGAAACATGAACGGCCTGCGGAGCGATGGGACTGGCAACGCGGGGCTTTTTCAGAGGCGTCCTCGCCGAGGTTTTCGGTTGTGCGAGACGCTGAAATATGGTCACGGCCTTTTCGACGATGCCGGAAACCGAAAACCCCGCCGAAGCGCTTGCCAACGGCGGCGCATGGGTTTCAGGGAAAAACCCTCCCCCTCCGCTCGAGTTTTCCGAGCCTGACGACCGGTTTTCAGACGAAGTCGAAGAAACCGGCGGCGCGATCAGGGTGAACGAGCTGAAATGATCGGTCGTAAACGACACCGTATTGTGCGCCGTATCCACCGTCGCACCGCTGACGGCCGTCCACGAGGATTCTCCCGATTCCTTTCGGTATGGCGCAATATTCGTCTCGTCCAGACCGACAACATCGTCGTCGCTATAAGTAAGCGTCAGGGTTACTGGTTTTGAAACCTGCGAAATCACCTCGCCGTCGGGATGGATGAACACGAAATCATAGACATTGCCGGCGAACTGCTTGCCGCTCGGCGGGGGTGCCGCCGGCGCGATGTCGCCATGGTCATACAAGAACTCCTGAAGCCGCAGATCGGCATCATAAAAGTTTGGCGGAAGAGCGATGGTTGCCGACCGGTTCCTGGTATCCGAGAGCGTATAGTCGCCCCCGATGTCCGCGAAAAAAAGCGGAATAGCTGTCGCTTGCGCGTCGCTCGTGCACGACGCGGTGTTAAACTCGCAGGACGGCGAGCACGCCAGGGTTCCCCCGCTGAAACCCAGTAAAGCACATGTTGCGCTTCCCAGCGCCGCTCCGTCGCAATGTTCTCCGCCCTCTTTCACGCCGTTGCCGCAAACGGAAATTTTAGCCGCCGCGTGAACCGTGATATTTCCGGCGGCGGAGGCCGAACTCTGCGGGATGGAAAGGAGTCCCGCGAGCACCAGCGCCCCGATGTCAATTATGAAAACACGGAAGCTCATTGGCTATTTCAGCCGAATACCGACGTTCAAGCTGACAAACCGGCGAAAAACCGAGATCAGGGCCATAAGCACTCCGGCCCCCGCAACGATATAGGTCCACGGCCCATACCGCACAAAAGAAATCATCGCCCGATAGTACAGCCCCATGAAAATATTGGCGGGAGCGACTGTAAAATAAAGCTTTGATGCGGCGGCAACCCCAACGCCGGTTTGTCCGGCCTGCGCCTTATGCGCCGGATGGGCTTCCAGATAGGCAAAATATGCGCCGGGCGGCGCCTTCAGAGGTACGGAGAGTGATGTTTTTACTAATCGGGATTGTTGAGGTTCAAGATGAAACGTTGCCGGTTCGAACGAAAACCATTCCCGGGCGGGCTTGAACTGGGGCTGAATTTCGTTGAATTCGATCGAAACGCCGTAGTCCGACGGTTCATCTCCGGTATTGAGAACCGGAAGCTCGGGAAGATCATAGATTCCTCCCGGCTTGAGTTCTTGTTGAACGACAATTTTGCCCGATCCGATTCCGACGCCGATACTGGCAATGGCCGGAACGGCAGCGACGGTCAAAAACGTGCAAAGTACCGCAACCGCTCGTGCTGTAGGAGTAAAACGCATGGGACGTGCAACGAGCTCCCCCGAAGCTCGGATTAGTTGGCGACGGCTTGAACGGTAATACTAATATCCTGCTGGGTAAAGACCGTCGAGGGGTTGGGCGTGTTGAGGAAGAGATCGATGCTCTTGGTCGCGCTGGCTGCGATGTTGGTGCCCAACGATTGATAGCTCGTCGTCAGAGCCGTGTAGTTTGTCGGCGGCGAACCGCAGGTCGCCGTGCAGAATTTATGGATATATTGGTCGCTTCCCGCCGTCGCGCCGAGTGTCCAATTAGCCGAATCCCTCCCTTTAATGTTGAAATCCTCCGCGACATTGCCATTGTTGGTCGCTGTCTGTTTGTCGTTCAGATCGGATGGGATCGTGCTCTTGGTGGCATTCTGGCCCAGCGTGCCATAAGTGACAGTACCGTCGGTCACTGTCAGCGAGATATTTTGAACCGTTACTGTCGCCGTGACGCTCGCTGTCGTTGCGGCAATCGCAGACGACCATGCCAGAGACGCCACAAGTCCGAGTGCGGCAAGGGAAAATGTAAGTGGTTTCATGAATAAAAGTATAGCACACCGCTCACCCGCGATATCCACAACGGGGGCACGTGCCGCTTACACTCGTCTCGTTTTTAGTGTTGAACGGCTTGGATAGTAATACTGGCCGACTGCTGGGTATAGCAATTTGTGCTCGTGGGGGTCGTAATGCGTAAATCAACATTTTGCGTGCCATTCACCGCAATATTACTGATGAGCGCCTGGTAGCTCGTCGTAAGAGCGGTATAATTCGTGCCCCCGTTCGTCGAAAACTCATGCACATACTGGTCGGTGCCTGCTGTGGCGGCCAGCGTCCAGGGACAAGCAGTGTTTTGCCCTTTAATATTGAAGTCCTCCGCGGCATTGCCGTCGTTTTTGGCGGTTTGCGTGTCGCCCAAGGTAATGGTCGTCTTGGTCCCGCCCGCAACGATCGTGCCATACGCCACCGCCCCGTCAGTGGTGATCGTCACCGATACGGTCGTATTGATGGTATATACATCGGAAATTGCCGTATCGCTGTTGTAGTTCGTTTTGCATCCGATGGCCTTTACCGTCGTCGTTGCAGAAATATTGAATGCCCCGGAATACGTCGTCGACGAGCAACTCACGGCGCTTCCGTCGGTTGTGTAGTGCGCAACGGCGCCCGTGGTCGTGGCGATGGCTAACGTTATACTTTGCGTACCTGCATAGGTCCCCGCCCCTGGGGAACTGGTAATCGCACCGACAGTAAGCGTATACGTCGCGGTCTGCGCCGTACTGTTACTTGTCCCTGCTTTCGTTGCGATAGCTTTCAGGGTCGTTCCGGTCGCGGTAATGGAAACGGGAGAAGAATAGGTGGAACCCGTACTGCATGTTCCCGGCGTCGTAGCAGCCGGGGTGGAGCCATCGGTTGTATAGCAAAAGGTATCTCCCGCATCGCCAGTTATGGTAATAGACTGGTCATTATTATAAGTACCCGTGCCCGCGCTGAAACTCGGTGTCGTGGCAACCTTGGCTTTAATTTCCACCGTCGTGGTGATGATGCGGCCTGCGGTGGTCAGCGTTACGTTGGCGGAACTGAATGACGCGGCCGTGGCATTCGTGTCATGCCCGCCCGCTTTGGTGCTGGCGGCGCTCCGATTCGTCATTCCCGCAGGAGCGGTGCTAATACCGGCAGTAGCGGCTGGGGCGTAGCCAAAACCGACAATCCACGAACTCCGATCCCCGCTGGTAATGGCATTGAAGGTTTCCGTCGTGGTCGTGGTGTTTGCTGTACTGGTAAAATTGGACGGAGTTCCAAGGATCGCGCTGGCACAGGTGGCAGTGGTCCCGGCCCTCTGTCCCCGATATACCTGCGCGACTAAATTGGCGCCGTTCGTGAAACCTGTCACCGTTTCACTGGTCGTGGTGGCAACTTTGCAGGCGACGAGAACCGCGCTATCTGCGGTGCTGTTTCCATTGATGCTGGCCGTCGTCACGCTCGTCCAGCCCGACGGGAGGGTGGGTGCGGTCGTGGAGGCATCACGACCCACGAATGCGAGGAATAAATCCCCCACCTGATGGGCGGGCGGAGTACAGCTGGTCGTTCCGTTACATGTGCCAACATAACTAATGAGGGTCGCCGCCTGAGCTTCTTGAGTTCTTGGTGGAAATTGATACACCTGGGGCCAGCCGGAAAAAATCCAGCCAAACACCAGGAGAAACAGCACGAGAAACTTTGCCACAGATTGCAGGCGACGCATAATCATCGGTTGAATTATATCAAAGTTTCCCGTACCATCATACTATCCATGTAAGCACCTGAGCTCCACTTTCTCTCGCGTTACATTCCATGAAGAAAAAACTCGCCATATTCGACATCGATGGAACGATATTTCGATCGAGCTTGCTGATCGAGCTGTTTTACGCGCTGGTGAACAAGGGCATTTTCCCGGCGCGGGCCAAGAATGACGTGGAACCCTCCTATACTGCCTGGCTCAACCGCAAGGGGACGTACAACAATTATCTGCTCAACCTGGTGCGCGTCCACTACGCATGCCAGAAAGGGTGCCTGAAAAAGGATATTGATCCAGTTATTCGCACACTGATCGGCTGGCAAAAAGATCGCGTCTACCGCTATACGCGGCATTTGATTGCCACCCTCAAACGCAAAGGGTATTTTCTTATCGCCATTTCCAATTCGCAGGATTACATGGTTTCGAAATTCGCCAAAGCGCTGGGATTTGATGCCGCCATCGGACGGGTGCTCGAGGTCAAAAACGGCCGCTACACCGGACGCGTGATGAGCGAAGATGCGTTTATCCGCATTGACGAACATATCGACAAAGTCCGCATCCTCCAAAATTTCCTGCAAAAAAACAAGATCGCGGCGGACATGAAACGATCCATCGCCATCGGGGATTCCGAAGGCGACATCCCCCTCCTGAACATGGTCGGCCAGCCGATCGCGTTCAATCCTTCCAGCGCCCTGGCGCGTCTGGCTCGACGCAAGGGATGGAAAACGGTGGTGGAACGCAAAGACGTTATCTACGATATCACTCACTGCTCCTTCATCGCCCAGACAGAAGATCGAGCGTAACCTTACGGCATGGATCTTGCCCTCATCATTAAGACGCTCGGATACATCGGCATCTTTGCCATTATTTTCAGTGAATCCGGACTCCTGTTCGGATTCTTCTTCCCCGGCGACAGCCTACTGTTCACGGCCGGGTTTCTGGCAACGCAGGGATATTTTTCGATCGCCATGCTCATTGCGCTCTCGTTCCTGGGAGCGGTGCTTGGCGACAGTTTCGGTTATTGGTTTGGCAAAAAAGTCGGGCCGCGGCTTTTCCGCAGAGAAGATTCCCTGATTTTCAACAAAAAGCATATTCGGCGGGCAGAAAAGTTTTACCGCGACCACGGCACCAAGACCGTCATTTTGGCGCGATTCGTCCCGGTCGTGCGGACATTCGCGCCGATTATGGCTGGCGTCGCTTCCATGCCTTATGCGACTTTTCTTTCCTACAACCTCATCGGGGGTGTTCTGTGGGGAGCTGGCATGCCGGCTCTTGGCTATTATCTGGGCAATGCGATCCCCGACATCGACCGCTACATCATCCCCATCATTGCAATCATCGTAGCCCTTTCCGTTCTTCCCCCGGCCGTGCACTGGCTCTTGGAACGGCGACGCCGAACATCCAAGGAGCATCGTTGATCGCTTGCTGGCGGCATGGTATCATTGCGGGCATGAAAAGAACGCTTTTGTTTGTTGTTGTCGGGATCACCGTTGCGGCGGCCATTGCGGGATACGTCGGACAACGGCCGCACGATGTTTCAGCTCCGCCGGCACACAACGCCCTGCTCACGGTTCTGGCCGGACAAACATGGATTAAGAACCCGAACAACCAGGATTTTACTCTCGTATCCGAAACTGCCGAAGTCGCCGCCGGATCACAGATCAAGACATCGGCATCCGGAAAAGCCACGCTGACGTACCCGGATGGCACACAGACCCTGATCGAGGAAAATTCACTCATCGAAATACAAGCGCTCGACCAGAACGGAGCACAGTCGCGCATCAAGATCGTCACCGGAGGCATATGGGCAAAGGTGAGAACGCTTCTCGGCTCGGGAGATTATTACGACGTTGAAACGGACAATGTCGTGGCATCCGTGCGTGGAACGTTGTTCAGGGCACAGTATCGCGACCGGATTACGACACTCTACGGTATCGAGCACGCTGTTCGGGTGCGCGCTCGGACGCCGGATACGGGAACCGACATTCCCGGCACGGATGCCGACCTGAAGGCAGGCGAGAAAGCGATCGTCAGAAGTGATGCCCTCCCCGCAACCGGCAAAGTCATCGTTATACAACTCATGTCCGCGGCGGATTTCCGCGGCACGGCGCTTCGCGAACATGCCATGGATATTATGGAGAAGGGCGACCTGGACGATACCGACGGCCGAGCGTTCGTCCAAAAGATGCGGGAATACAACATCACTGACCGCCCATTTATCCAACGGATGATCGAACGGCAGTTAATTTCCCCCGTCCCGACGCCCTCTCCTTCGGCGTCAGCATCCGTAACGCCCAGCATAGCTCCGACCATAAAACCATCCGCGACCATCCTGCCGACATCAAGCACGACGCCGTCCGTGACGCCATTGCCAACCCTCCAGCCAAGTCCGACGCCCGTTCCTCATCCGACCCTGCAATCAGTCGTTCCTTCTTCTGTGGCGGTCGGCCAGGAAGTAGCCATCAACGGTTCGAATTTTACGACCGGACGAAACGTAAGCCAAATCGCCGGCGTCGCCATCGGCGGTATGCCGGTGACATTTACCGTTCTGGATAGTCTGACGATATTCGCCACCATCGATGCCCAGTTCAAGCCGGGAACCTACGACATCGTTGTCACCGATACCGCCGGAGGGCGCGCCTCGCTCCAAAACGCCATCACTGTGCAATGACGCGACACATCCGGCATCATATTTTTCTGGGTACGATGGTCTCGTTGCTTGTTGTCCTGGCATGGGCTACGGGGTTTTTGCACTCGTGGCAAGAACGTCTGACGGACCTTCTTTTTGTTCGCCGCGATGCGCCAACCAATATCCTCATCGTCGATATCGACGAGCAAAGTATTCATGAAATCGGGCAGTGGCCTTGGCCGCGCGCCGTGTTCGGCGCGCTGGTTGATCGTCTTCGATTTGCCCGCGCCGTCGGTATTGATGTCAATTTTAAGGAACCGTCGCGGTTAGGTGCCGCCGACGACGCGGCACTCGCGCAAGCGTTGGCGCGCCGCAACGCCGTGTCTCCAACCCAGACATGGCATCGGGGATTTGGCATACTCACCGAAGAATTAGGCCCGGACGGAATGCCTCTTCCCATCGTGCCAATCCTGGCAGCGCACAGCTTTCAGGGATTTGCAAATCTTCCGATCGATCCGGACGGCGTCGTTCGCCACGCCGACTTCGAGCGCAACAGAATTCCCAGTTTCGCTTGGGAAATCGCCCAGATGGCAAAGAGCACGCCCGACAGCTTTCCCGGCCTCGTCCGCATCGCCTATGCGGGACCGGATCGTTCATTCCGCCATGTGTCTGCCACCGATGTCCTGAAAAACGCTCCCCCGTCAGAATGGGAGGATGCGGTCGTCCTTATTGGCGCCACGGCGCGTGACCTCCAGGATTATCATTTTACGCCGTTCGGTCTGATGAGCGGCGTGGAAATCCAGGCGAACATCGTTGCCATGCTCATGCAAGGGCGGCTGTATGCATCCAGCCGAGTCCTGACGCTCGCTTCGATCGTTTTTCTGGCCATGTTGGCGGTAGGCCTTGGAGGGCGCCGGGGGCGGTTTGGAACATTTGCAGTCGGCATTGCGAGCATCATGATCCTGTACAATCTGTCTGCGATCGTCGCATTCAGGCATTTTTTCATTCTTGATCTTCTCTATCCCAACCTTGCCTTTGTCGCCAGCGCCGGAGGATCTCTGGCACTTCAGTATTTTGCTACGGCGAAAGAAAAGAAATTCATCCACGATTCGTTTTCGCGCTATTTGGCGCCACAGGTCATTCATCAACTGCTCCACGATCCTTCACGACTCAAACTCGGCGGCAAAAAAGAACTTTTAACGATCCTCTTTTCCGATATCCGCAATTTCACGGCGCTGTCGGAACGCATGGCGCCGGAACAGTTGACGGCATTTCTGAACGGGTATTTGAGCCGCATGACCGAGATCGTCCTTGACCGCAATGGCGTAATCGACAAGTATATCGGCGATGCGATCATGGCGTTTTGGGGTGCGCCGCTTCCCAATGCCTGCCATGCCGCCGATGCCGTAGCAAGCGCTCTTGCCATGATTGGAGCTCTGGCGGAATTCAACGAGCAGAGTCTTCGTAAGGAAAATCCCGCGATTGATATCGGGATTGGTATCAATTCCGGGGAGGCGACCGTCGGGAACATGGGATCGGAAAAACGCTTTGACTACACGGTGATGGGTGACAATGTCAATCTCGCTTCCCGCCTGGAAGGCCTCACCAAAGTCTACCGGGTCAATATCATCATCAGCGAAACAACGGCGCGTCTGACGTCCGCCTCTCCTTTCCCCACACCTGCGATCGTCCTACGAGAATTGGATCGGGTCCAAGTCAAAGGCAGGACACAAGCCGTCACCATTTTTGAAGTCGTCCCGGAACGCACGCAAGCGTCTGTTGCAAACATCACATCGGATTTTGACCGCGGACGTCAGGCATACTATCGCGGACAATGGCGGGAGGCCATCGAAGCATTCTCGCACGCTTTGGAAATCTTTCCGGAAGATGGTCCCTCATCCGTCCTGAAAGAGCGTTGTGCAGGTTTTCTTCATCGCCCGGATGGATCCTGGCAGGGCATCTTTGAAATGACGAGTAAATAGGGTTTCTTTGTCTTTGACCTTCGGAGTAAAAAGGTCTACCCTAGAAGATAGCTTTTTGAATTCGGAACGTGTCATGGAAGAACCGGTATTCGAGCTCGACATCGCTCTGCTCAAGCCCGGGGACACCTTGACCTTTACGACCGAGTCGGGCAATACCTATACGTTCACCCTATGGGACCAGCACGATGGCACGGCGCTGGCCATCTGCGCACATCCTCGCAGAATCCCCGCGGGAGCGCATCGTGTCGTCGTATTAGGAACCGCGACGCTCATTGCCGTCGGCCATGCACACCAGTGGAAATATATCATTAGGGCTCCTGGGAACATGGTTTTCCGACTGATTGATCCGCCGCACACCCAGGTGACGATGACGGCGACCCGGGAACTCTGGATCACCCTCACAGAAAATGCGGCATCGTATCAACTCTATCCTCGCCGAGATCCGAGATTTGTCCGCAGATAGCGCACTTTTTCCCTCCTCTAGAATGGAAGAGAGGCACAAACCTCCCCTAAGGGGGGTTTGACTTTTACTATCAACGAGAGCTCCACTCATACAAAAGCCTCCCTTGCGGGAGGCTTTTGTATGAGTGTGGGACATAACTGTCCCGTAAGAAAAAGCTTATCGGCGCTTTTTCTTTTTGGAGGCCTTTTTTTTCTTCGGCATAGTATGCTGGTCAGAAATGAAATCACGGACGCCAGAGCGGCACGGTTTCATTTCATCCCTCCTATGGTTAGTACCATGACAGTCGACCCGAGCGGTATCCGCCCTGTCCTGTCAGAAAAATATTCGAAACACAGCGTTGCAAAATATTTTTCTTTGAGAACTGAATACAGTATACGAACGTTGCACATCTTTGTACATGAAAAAAAGTGGATAACTTTTATTTTTTCGGAAAAAATATTTTCAAAAATAAAAACCCGGCTCACGAAGCCGGGTGCGCAGTTGGTATGGCCGTCTGCAAAAAATTCATCTGACGAAGCGTTCTGATTTTCACCATGTATCCTTTGGTTTCGCTGCGAAGCTTGGATGTATCCGTCCAATCGCTCGCATGACGTGCCAACGCCGCGTTCAGGGAGTCCATGATGCGTTTGGTTCCCCCATTGTACGATGCAGCAAGATATTCTTCGACATGCGGATCGTCGATGATGCGATCGCCGTACGTGCCGATCAGTTTTTTGAGATTGTCATCGTATAAGAGTATGGCTGCTTTTAACGATGTCACATGATCCGCAGCTCCGGCTTTGAAGTCACCGGGCAAAAGAGCCGTCGGATATTTCGATCGGATCTCTTTCCAAGTTCCGGACGTGAACTGCACCCAGCCGTACGCGCCAGCAGGACTGCCGGTCTTGGCATAGGCCTTATCGACGTTGGCGCCGATCAGAGTGAGAACCCGCTCTGACGCATGGCGGGGATCCGGAATGAATTCCGTCAGGTCGGTCTGTTCGATGATCGGCAGAAGCTCAAAATATGCTCGGCGCGGCAACCACACCTCGGCAATCGTTTTTCCAGGCACCGCCCGCGAAGGAACGCGGGAAAGCTCCGCGAAGGCTCGCGACGCCGCCAGAGCGATGTGATCACTCCCGAGCTCAATGAGTTCGGGCAAGTGAATACCCTGGCTGTAGGGGGAATAGACGAACGGTTCGACGGTTTGTTCAGTCCGAGAGCGCGTGACGATGCGCCCGTTCCGATCTTTGACTTTTATGGGCACCGATGTGCGTGAAATGATCGGCCACGCATTGGCCAGCACGATATACTGGTCGCCGGGATCAAAATGCGTGTTGAACCCGTTCCAGGCAATCCCGTTCGAGCGCTGAACGACCGATATTGAATATCCGTCAGGGGCAAGCACCTGCGCGCCATGCTTGGTAATGTTCACCAGGTGCAGTTCGCCGGTGACTTTATCCATCAGCACGAGCGCAATGGCGCGTTCCGGATCCGCTTCAGGCACGCGAGTCGTCGTCAGAGTGCCTTGCGCCGTGCGGCTGATCCGGTTTTCGAAATAGCGGATATCAGTGGTTCCCACGGCAAGCTGAATATTGTTCAGCATCGCCCGCGCCTGCTGGATTTTTTCCGTCAGGCGCCACTGCGGATTGGCAGGAAGCGGTGTCGCGTCTTGGCGTTCGACTTCAATGACCTGCGAATGCGTTGAAATGCCGGAGAAGATTCCGACTGCCACAAGTGTCACGGTTCCCAAGAAACGTAAGAGATTATATTTCATGTTCTGTCAATGAGCCGCTCTCCCATGAACAGAGCATAGCACATCGACGCACGATGCCAACCTCACAAGTCTCGCTCGATTTCCGCGGCTTTCCGCAAGACGGCATTCGCGTAATAGGTGCATGCGGCGGAACTGCATGTCGGTTTGCCGCCGATATACGCCCGCGCCGCGCCATTTTCTCCCGCCCGATCTTTGCTCGTTGCACCCGCGCGGGCAAGTTTGACCGCGGAAGCCGTAAATGCGTCTTCGATGGTCCAGGGACTGGGTGGCACATGGCCCGTCAGCTGGGCGACTTGAGTCTCGTATGCCAGCCAGGTCGTCGGCAAAAACTGCGCGGGTCCCAACGCGCCTCCGCAACCGTAGTTCGGTTCGCGCGACACCTTAACCGAATTGGCGTCCAGGCCCAGCTTGCCGATGATCTCAAGAAACGCGCTTTTTTCCTGTTCGGCGCGCTGGGGTTTGCCCAGCCGAAGATAGCAATTGTACATGTCATCGAGCCAGTTGCCCGTGCCGACATTCCGGCCAAGGCCGGATTCGATTTCAAGGATGGCCAAAAGAAACGCCGGCCTGATGCCCGTCGCAATGGCCGCCAGATTCCCGTACTTGATGGCATCTTCGACCGAAACGCCATTCCGCTGGAGGTAATAGATTTCATCCCGCAGGCGTTCAATATCCTGCTGGGAGCGCTGGACCAGTTCTTGGAATTTTGATTCCTGACCCTTGGTCTGTTTGAGAATTTTGTCTTTCTGGGCCTTATTCCCGTCGAGCGAGTGCTTTTCAATTTCCTGAAAATCGCGCAGATGCTCCATGTCTGATTTCTTCTCCTCAAGGTCGTCCTTGCGCGCATCAAGGTCTTCCTTGAGCTGTTTCACCTCGTCGATCAGTGCCCGCAAGGTGTCCTGCGTCGTCTGCAGACGGTTCACATCGCTGAAAAAATCGGACAATGTCGCGTGACTCAGCAGGATTTTCGTCAACGATGTGCGATCGCGGGCGTACGCCAGACGGAGATACTGGCCTAGCGATTCTTTTTGCGCGTTCAACCGCGCCTCGGCCACGGTAATCTGGTTTTCGGTGCCGCGAATTTCAAGCGATGTCCGGTCGATCGACGCGGCCAACGATCTGATCTCCAGCGTTACCTGGCTAATTTTTGCGTTCAACTGGGAAATTTCGTTTTGAAGGGTTTTTGACTTTGAGTGGGTTTGTTCGATTTCCCGCTGATACTGATCGATTTGCTGTTGGAGCGCTTCGATCTGTTTGCTTTTGGCGCTAATTTGTTCCTGGGTCTGGGTCACAGAATCAGCCAAAACCGGGCCCGCGAGCGCGCCAAGAGTAAAAATCGCGGCGAGCGCCGAGATTTTCAGGTTGCGAATGATTGGCGGCAAGCAACGATATTTCATTCTTTCGAGATATACCCCCATGCTACCGCCAAAAGACTCCCCTGGAAAGAAGTTATGTGGATATGTGCGGATGACTTTTCTCGCCCGTGGCGTACAATAAGAAGCATCCATGAAGCGCCTGATCCGGTATGTTGCTCCGATTGTTTTTGTGGTGCCGGCGATTGTTGCCGTCGCCCATTTTCTTGCTCTCGATGCCTTGGCGGAATGCCATAGTTCTAGTCCCCCGACGACGCTCTTCATCAAAATCTACTATCTTGAGTGCGATGGCAAAGCCGTTGACGCAAAACAGCCTGTGCCGCTCAATTGCAATTTTCGTCTGGATGCCACCGCCAAGGCCGCGGACCGCTGTTTGAACGACGGAAGCGGCAACATTCTCTGGTCGGTCAGCCCCAGTAACCTTGCCCAAGATTTGCACCGCGGAAGCAGTCTGTTTGATCCGCTCTACAAGCCGCTGGGAAACGGCGCCATTACGATCCAAGCGACTCTCGACGGGATCGTCTCCAATACCTTGAGTGTTTCTCTTGGCTCCGCAACCGGTCCGGCGGGTGAGAGCGGTTCTTCGGGAGGCGGCACGGGAAGCGCGAGCGAAGAACACGTTTACTGCGGATTTAAAAACGAAAATAACGGCTACACCTGCGATTTCGCTTCGCTCAACGATACCAAATGCGCGGAATCGGAGGCGTGTTTGATTCTTCCGCAAATCGCTCCCGGCAATACCTGCGCGCGAATTCCGCTGGAAAAATGTTCCCGCGATCCTTCCCCTCCTCAAGGCCTCATCAAGCTTCCTCCATCGTTAAGCGTTACTCCTTCCACATCGCTTCCACCTAACTTGGGGCTCGTCGGAGGACTCTTCAATGACGCCCTGGGCATTTTGGGCATCGTCGTCTTCGGAATGTTGATCTATGCCGGTATCCTGCGTTTGTTGGGTGCGGCGAATCCGGCCTATGTAGCGACATCAAAACGCATTTTCACCAACGCTTTTCTGGGAGGGCTTTTGCTTCTTGCCTCGTATATTATCCTGAATGCCATCAACCCCGACTTTGTCCGGAATACCTTGAATCTCCCGGCATTGCCGCCCCCGAAACAAAAAGAACAATCCATACTGGATAAAATCATTAACTCGCTTCCTGGGCAAAGCACATCGCCCTCTACTCCTTCCCGATAGATACTTCCCGGCAGTGGCGGAGGTTTTGGCGGCGCCGGAGCAAGCGGAAGCTACTAAAAACCATGGCATATCTTTTCGCACTGATAACCTTGCTTGCCGTTATTTTTTCGACCGCGACGGGGCACAATCCGCTGGCAAGCATCCTGGCGGCGCTCAAGAATAATGTGATCGAGACGGTTGTCCCTCCTTCGGAACAGGAAACACTCATCAATCATCTCCAGCACAATTATGGTATTTTGGAGCGTTACGCATCTGAAAACAGTTCCGCAGCTTCCAAGAATCCCCCGGCAGTTCAAGAAGTTTTGCAAGCCATCCAAGAGTCGAATGACGATCTTGCCAAACTCAAGACGCTTGAACATACAGAGCAGACGAAAACAACCCAGCTGATCAAAAACATCATTCTGCGAAGCCCGGCGGTCACCACAAAAGACCAACCGGAACGTCCCACGCCAAGCTGTTCCCCGACTCCTTGATACTATTAATTAATCCCCCATATGGGGGATTAATTAATAGTATCCGTGCAACAACCAAACCGGTTATTTTTGCTGTTCAGAAAAGAGGGCCTCGTGCATCTCCCAAAACTTTCCCTGGGCGTGAGCGCACTCGGCGGCCTCTGCCGCGGGCTGGGCACCGGGATGGAATGAAAGCGGAAAGTCGCGATAGACGAAACGCACTTTCCCCGTATCGATATAGGTCTTTTTAATCTGGGGAAACGTCTCGGAATGGAACTTCTGGCAGAATGGGCACTGAAAGTCGCTGAACTCAATAATCGTCACCGGAGCCCCGGGATCGCCAAGCATAGGGTCATCGTCTTCGGAGACGCTGATCGCTTGTCCGGGCTTCTTTTTGAGCACCGCCTCGATCACGGCTTGGAAATTTGCGAAGGGTTGGGCGCCAACGATCTGGCGACCATTCACATAAAACGTCGGCGTGCCAGAAACACCAGCCGCCGTTCCGTCGACGATATCCTTGGCGATTTCAGCCTTGGGAGCGTGGGTATCAAGGCACCGGTTAAATTCTTTGCTATCCAAGCCGATACTCCGTGCCCACTTTTTAAGGTTATCCGGCGTCAAAACAGTGCCGTTCTCGGCGGGGCTGGGATTGCCGATGACAGCCTTGCCTCTGGTATAAACGAGCGTACCGGAAACGAGTATGGCGGCAATGACAATGGCTCCGGGCAAAATAAGTTTTGTCCAATCCGCACGGGGCACAACAGGCATCGGAGACGATTCTTCTGGCATGGAGAATAAAAGAAATGCCTGCACCGTGCCCGGAAAAAGGTTCCGAACGGATGCGGACATTTATTGGTTGATACTACGGGTTCCTTGTTCAGTATTGTACCGGATTGCCCGGAACGTGCAACTTGACTACGGCGTGGCGGCGGAGGTCGAATCTTTAACACCAGTTCTTTGACAGTGAAGATACTTTATTGTAGTATTCTCGGACACAATCCTCTTGTAAACTATGAAACCTTCCATGTCAAACCCGACGCTGCCACTGGGGACGGACCTCGGCATTTATCAAACCATCCTCGATACATCGCCCGACGCGATCATTTTGACGGACCTTCATGGCACGATCCTGTACTGCAACGATGAAGCGGTGCGGATGTACGGCTATGCCCAGCGGTCGGATATGATTGGAACCGCAAGCATCGAGTGTATCGCCCCTGAAGATCGCGAGCGCGCCGTTCGCGATGCTCGCCAGCTCCTCACACACAATATCCTCAAAAATATCGAATACCAATTCACTAAGCGTTCCGGATGCCGGTTCCCAGCGGAGTTGAGCCTCTCACTCGTCCGAGATACTCACGGCAAGATTTCCGGCTGGGTTGGCATCGTGCGGGATATCAGCAAACGAAAGGAATCTGAGGAAAAACTGAATTTTCTTGCAGAAGCCAGTACACTTCTTGCCTCGACTCTCGACCATGAATCGATCCTGCGAAGCATAGCCGAGCTTCTCGTGCCAAAGTTCGCAACGTGGTGCACGATTGATCTGCGGGAGGACGACAAACTTAACCGCGTCGCAATTGTCCATGCCGATCCGTCACAACGCGAACGGGCCGAGCAGTTGAAACACTATCCGTTCAGTTCCAGTCCCGACTCGTACTTGAATCGTGTACTTTCCAGCGGCGTGCCAGTTTTACGAACAACAATCGGCGATGAACTTGCCGCAATCACAGCGCAGGATACCGACCATCTTGTTCTTCTGCGGGAGCTTGGCTTTTCTTCCCTGATCATTGTGCCACTCGTGAGCCGGAATCGCGTCATCGGAGCCCTTTCTCTCATCCACGATTCCCGCCGCCGGCCGTATACCGAGGCGGATCTCTCATTTGCCGAAAGCCTTGCGCGCCGCGCCGCCACGGCCATCGACAACACGTGGCTCCACAAACACATCATCGCCCAAGACAAAGCAAAGGAGCAATTTCTTCCCATGCTGGCCCATGAATTGCGCAATCCTCTTGCCCCGATGGTGAGTGCTGTCGAACTCCTTCGCCTCCGCACGGACTTGGACGCGGACTCAACCCTAGCGCTCACCCTCATCGAACGCCAGACCAAGCATCTTTCCCGATTGATCGACGATCTGTTGGACATCTCGCGCATTACCTATGGCAAAATCCAACTTCATTGCCGTACGCTCGACGTGAGAGAATCCATCCGGCATGCGCTTGAGACAGCGGATCCGGCCATCAAGCTGGCCAACCATGCAGTCACTCTCGATCTTCCAAAGAATCCAGTTTTCGTATCAGGCGATCCGTACCGTATCGAACAAGCGCTCATTAATCTCCTTCAGAATGCGGCAAAATACACGCCGTACGGCGGGACGATCAGGGTCTCCTTGGGGTCTGATAAAACGCAGGCGACCATCGGTATCCGCGACAATGGCGTGGGTATTCCCGCTGATATCCTGCCCAAGATTTTTGACCTGTTCAGCCAGGCAAATTCGACGCTGGCCCGTTCCCAGGGCGGCCTGGGCATCGGACTAACTTTGGCGAAAAAATTGACGGAGCTGCACAGGGGAACAATCGGCGTCCAGAGCGCCGGCCCCGGCAAAGGCAGTGAATTCACCATCTCACTGCCGCTCTGCAACAGACCGGCACAGCCGATCATCCCAGCACAAGCGCCTTTATCAAGCGCGGCTCAACCGCCGCAAACCATTCTCTTGGTGGACGATAATCACGACGCGGCTCATGCGATCGGACGGTTACTGACGCTTTTGGGACATACGGTCCATATCGTTCACAGCGGAACCGAAGCCGTCGCCTGCATAAAAACTGTTCGTCCGACAACCGTTATCCTCGACATCGGCCTGCCGGAACTGGACGGCTATGAAGTAGCCCGCCTCCTTCGCCAGGATCCTTCGCTTGCCGGAGCCCGTTTCATCGCGCTCACGGGCTATGGGCGGAACGAAGATAAGTGCAAAGCACAGGAGGCTGGTTTCGACCGCCATTTTACCAAACCCGTGAGCATTGAGGACCTTTGCCGAGCGCTCTAGGCCCGAAACCGCTCGGCGATATACGCCGCTGCCTCGCTGAACGACAAAGACGTCGTCCCGTTCCCCGTCCGAATATAAAACTCCTCCCCCGTATCCGTCCGCACGTATGCCGGCGCTGAAGCGGGCATGACGGAGACGAGACAGCACTCTTTGCCGTCAAGCGTATGCCAGGAAACAGAAACGGCATGCCGAAAACGGTTGCCGATCGCCGCGTGAAAAACATTGGAAAAGTGGTTTTCGAATCCGTCGGCGTCCCGGCGCGCCAGCGTGACACAGTCATGACTCACGCCCAGCACCGTACGAGCATCGTCAACCCCTATGACGAGCTGGCCGCCCCGGGAATTCAAAAAACCGGCGATCGTTTTCATGACTGATTTTTCCAGCGCCTTGTTCACGCGATTCGTTCCGAAATCCCAACGAAAAGAAGATTTGAATTCCAAATGTTCGTCTTCGTTTTGATGTAAAAGCATCTTCAGTCCCCCTGCCGGCAAACTGACCGACGTCCGACGCGACAGAAGAACAAGCACCCGTTCGGCAACTGCGCGGGGGTCCGGAACCGACGAAAAAGCAAAAACCCGGCGCGATGCGGCATCAAGGCATTCCAGCGTGCCATAGTTTGTAAGCTTGCCCAAGGGACTCTGGCGAGACGTGACAGAGCTAACGGACGCCAGCGGAATCACAGCCGTACGGTGGTAGATAACGCCGCGACCGTGCACGAGCCGGTCGGATGAAATGATCAGATACTCCCGATACCACCGCAAAAAAATCCAGAACACGAGGCACGCCTCGACGGCCAGAAGAAACAGCGTTTCGGCAATGCGAAACGAGACAGCATGCGCTATGGGCAGGGAGCGGTAGATCCTGGCATAGTACGCGAGAGAACTAAGACCGAAAAACGCCAGCACCGCCGCCGATTGGAGCGCGATGAATTGCTTCGCGATGACGATCGGGCTTTTTTTCAGGATAACCGATTGTCCGGAAAAACCTGCGCCTTGCATTGACTCATGCTAGCATGGCCCTCTCTCTGCGTACAGGTAATTGACTTGGTAAGAATTATAGTTTATAGGGTTGTTTCTTTTCGACAAGAAGATCCCGCAGCGCCACGACGCACGCGGCCGTGATAACGCCCAGCACAGCACCGGCAAGGACATCGGAAGGATAGTGCACACCGGCCATGATGCGAGCGCATCCCATGACCGCGCTGGCGACAAAGAATCCCGTCCCCCATCGGCGGTCATATGCCCATATGCTGGCTGCCAAGGCAAAGAAAAAAGCGGCGTGACCGGATGGGAATGACCATCCATGTTCAGGTACAAGTTGGCGGATTCGAAAGACGACAAAGGGACGCGGATGATGATAGAACAATCGAATCAGGGCGGCAAAAACATAGCGCGAGATGGCGGCCGCCAATGCCGGAACAAAAAACCGCTCTTTCCGTTCGGATGGCGCGCGCCAAGCCCACACAAGAAAAGCGGCCAGCAGGATATAGCGAAGATAATCGGCGCCAAAGATGATGACCGAATCCATGCCATGCGATCGGCCCGCGAGAGCATTCAGAGCGAAAAAGATTTGATCATCAAGCGGCATGGGAAGCGCGACGAGCCTGATGGCGCTTCACGATCGCCATCAGGATTATCAGCATGACAAAGGCGGTGAGCGCCATTACCGGAATGGTGATGTAGCCGAATTCAAACACATATCGCTGTGAGCACCGGGGAATATATCCGACTCGTGAGCAGGGAATGAGCGGAGACCCGCCAAGCTGAATATAGGTATGGTACACGGCGATCAGCCCTCCGACCAACGATAACCCGATACTGTAGTCGGCAACGTCAGGATCCTTTTTATACGCGGCAATACCCAAGAGTACGACTTGGGGATACATAAAAATCCTCTGAAGCCAGCACAGTTTGCAAGGATCAAATCCGATCACTTCGGAATACACAAGACTCATAGCCGCGGAAACGGCAGCGTAAAGAAATGCCAGAAGCACCCCATTGCGGCCCAGGAATCGGAACACCGGTTCGCTCCACCGGGGACGCAGAATCATTGCCGCCAAAAGAATAATGGCAACGACCTGGCTTCCCATGGTCCCCAGGGCTAACAGGTGGCTCAAAAGTTGTCCGGTGGCATTCATGTTCCCTTATGGCTGTTGCGGCAAAGGACATGCCGTTTTGGAAGCCAGATCGGCAAGAGAAACCTCGCCGGTGAGCCGGCTTCCATCCTTGAATTCCCACGTCGGGTATCCGTCGATTTTTTTATCTTTGCATACCTGGGTCTGGCTTTCGCCGTCGGATGTTGAACATTCGACATAAGGCAATAATTTTGCCGAACTGCCGAACATCCGTTTTTGATTTTGACAATGCGGACACCAAAACGCGCCATAAAACACGGCGCCGCGATCTTTGAGGCATTGGGCAAAAGCATCGTAGGTGCCGGGCTTGCTTTGATGACGAATAATGAGCCAGGCGGCGATAATGCCAACACCGATGAGGCCGATCAAGAGAATCTTTTTCATATCTGGAGCCAGTATATCATACCGGATAATTTTGCAAAATCGTATCCCCATGAGAACCAGAAAGGCCTTTTAACAAACAAAAAGCGGAGGGGGTGCCTCCGCTTGAGCATTGAGTATCAGCCGTTGAGCGCGTCGTCAATCTCGTTGACGAGTTCGAGAAACCGCGGCTGACGCTTGGTCGTTCGATCTCGATGAAAATCGAGATCGATGTGGAAACCCTTGATAATCCGGCCGGGGTTGGCGCCCATGACGTAGACGTCATCCGCCAGAAACACCGCCTCGGGGATATCATGAGTTACAAACACGATCGTCGACTGAAGCTTTTCCCAAATATCTACCAACAGCAACTGCATCTGGAAACGAGTGTGCGTGTCCAGAGCGCCGAACGGCTCATCCATCAGGATGATGCTCGGGTTGGAAATCAAGGATCGGGCAATCGCGACCCGCTGAAGCTGTCCGCCCGACAGGAGCGGATATTTCGCATACTTGCGCTCATGCCCTTCAAGGCCGACAAGTTTGATCATCTCCATGGCTCGTTCATGCCGCTCGGCGCGCGCGACGCCGCGATACCGAAGCGGCAACGCCACATTATCGAGTACCGTGTACCACGGCATCGAAGAATACTGCTGAAAAACCATACTGATCGCCAAATCTTCCGAGCGGGGCTTGCCATTGATCAGCACCTCTCCGCTGGACGGCTTTTGCAAGCCAGCGATATAACGCAGCAGCGTCGACTTTCCGCATCCGGAACGTCCCAGCAGCACGACGAACTGTCCCTGCTCGGGAGTATCCTCGATGAGAAAATTCAAGTCCTTGAGCACCCACGTCGCGCCGTTGTCATACGTCTGGCTGATATCCTTGAGTTCGATGATGTCCGAGAGTTCCGTATTCTTGAAGGCGACAGTCATCTCTCCTCCTTACACATGCTTGAAGCGAAATAGGTGCCGATCAATCCAAAGGGCAATCTTATCCTGGACAAATCCGATTGCCAGAATCATCAGCACCAGGGCGAATACCTTATCGGTCCGGCTGATGCGCGAGGCCCGATAGACCATGGCTCCCAGGCCCCCTTCGTCGATATTCACGCCCTCGGCGATGATGATATACGTCCACGAAATCGCCACCAAAACCCGAATGTCGTCCGACAGCCGAGCCATGACCGATGGAACGAACACCGTCCTGACTCTCTGCCACCGGCTGGCGCCAAGCGTCCGCGCAGTATCAAGATATACCTGCTCCACGTCGTCGATTCGTTGGACCACAACGGGAAGTAGATAGACAACAATGCCAAGCGTCAGGAACTGAATCTTCATGTTGTGGGAAATCCCAAACCACAGAATAAACAGTCCGGACACCGCCGTAAGCGGGAGATAGCGCATCGCGGCGATCAACCGTTCTGCCAAGGCGCGGAACGGCCCGAATAAGCCGACAAGAAACCCCAAAGGAACGGAAATCAGAACCGCTTCCAAATATCCGGCGATGTTGATCATCAGCGAATATCCCATGTTTCCCCAGAGATGATCGCGAACATGCATCTCGGGAATGGCGGTTACCACACTGACCGGGGAAGGCAGAATGCTATGCCGTATGAACCCGGCCTCCACGATTGCCCACCAGGCAAGCAGAAACACGACCGCTCCGGCTATTTCGACATTGGTACGCGTCCGCCCCGGCAGTTTCTCTCGAAGCGAGAACAATGCCATGTACGGCCTCCTTTCTTGTCATCGGTAGCACCCTTGAAAAGAAAGAGGGGTGGACCGCAGTCCACCCCGAACTCGTCCCTCCCTGTTACGGGAGGTTTAGGAGCTCAAAATCTGTTCGGCGATTCTTTCGCCGACCTTCGTCCGTGCCGTTGTCGGCAATGGGATTGTCCGGCCCGTTGCCGAGAGTAAAGAACCGATGTGGATCGAAGTGATACTGCGTCACCAAGTAGTCAGCCACCGCCTGAGCACGCCGCTTGGAAAGCGACATATTCAGATTCCGGTTGCCGACATTGTCGGTGTTGCCTTCGACCCGGACAGGGCTCTTGGAAAAGAGCTTCGCCACGTCCGCGAGTTCGCGGTCAACGACCGATTTGTTCTCATCGTCCAAGACCGCGGATCCGCTCGCGAAGTTTACGGTGATACGTTTGGTGGCAACCGCCGATGCGCTCGCCAGCACGGCTGGCGGCTGATCGAACTTGGTTACTCCCTCGACGGCGTGGATGGGTTCGGTCAACGAGGTGATCGAACGAAGCGCAGTCGTGTCGACGACCGAGCGCCAGTTCGGCACATCCTGAACGTACCCAATCTCCTGATACAGCGCGCCAGTCTTGGTATACAATTCCTCCCCTTTGACTCCCGAAAAGGAGCCGTTGAGGTTGAAGAAGTTGACATTGTCCCCGTACGTGACCAGACGGGTATTGTCGATTGCCTTCTTCATAAACTCCACGGGCTGGTTGTAGCCAGCCGCGAGAATTTGCGCGGCCTTGTCTCGGGCGGCCGGGTCGGCATTCAGTTCGGCATTGCCGGTCAGCCAGCCTTCGACGAGCGTCTTGAGCTCTTTGGAATGGGCAAGCACCCACTCCTCTCGAGCATAGAACACGTCCGCGATAATGTTGGACGCATCCCGCGTGCTCTTGAGCACGTGAGCGCCAGGGACGCTGGTAACGCAGTCCTCGTCATCCGGGGACCACACGACCGCCGCATCGACCTGTCCGCTCTTGAAATACTTAGCGGAGTCGATTGCAGACGGCACCTGGACAATGCCAACTTCCTGGTACTTCAGTCCCCCGGCATGCAGGAGCCACAACAGGAAGCTGTGAGAGGGGGTTCCGAACGCGACCGAGACCTTTCGGCCTCTCAAATCAGCGACGGACTTGATCTCACGGCGCGCGACGATGGCGTCGCCTCCGCGGGACCAGTCGGCCTGAAACACTACCTTGGGCTTGAACTCCGCCAAACCGCCGGCTTCCGTTCCGAAAGAATCGGCGGTCGTCCAGACAAGGTCGACCTGGCCCGATTTGAAGGCATTGCGAGAAGCATCGTAGTCGTCGATGACCTTGAACTCGACATCGATTCCGTACTTCTTGGTGAATCGCGATTCCTTGGAGGGCTTGAACCCTCCATTGAAGTATTGTCCGCCGGCGTATCCGCCCCACGTAACGACGCAGACACGGACTGGCTGGGATGACGACTGCACCACCTGCATGACCTTGTTGACCCCCGGGACCGCGGATGCGGCCTTGCCCCAGGATATCCTGCTCGCTCCGTAACCGACTCCCATGATGATGAGAATCAGCACAACCCGGGCCGGCAGGGTGAGGTCCTTCAGGAACTTGATCATCTCTTCTCCCTTTTCCTTTCTTCTTTTTGGTTGGTTACCCCTTCTGGGAGCCGCGGCTTCCCAGAAGCCCACTATACCGGCCAACTGGCACGGGTTCGCGACGCTGGATGACCTCGACAGCCAAGCTGGGATCGCCTGACGTGAGCTTCGCTTGGTCGCCCTGGGATTCAGCGTACATCTTGTCGGTCTCGCTGTCCCATTCGCGCAGGCGTTCCATCATGCCGTCTTCCGCAATGTCTCCCCTCAAATCGGCAAGGGTGGTAAGCTCGGGAATCGCCTCAAGGAACACCTCGATTCTGGCTACAGATCCCGAGATCTGATCCTCGATATATGCTCGCGTCATTTCGTCGAAGCGAGCCATATCGCCGCCGCCGAATGCGCTCGTTGCGGCTTCCAGCGCGTCAGCCGTCCCCTGGGCAGACACAAGTTGCCGTTCCAGAAAATCCGCCGACTGCTTGGTGCTGTCGATCTTGAACCGGAAAATGCTCCGGCATTTATCTAACACCTTGACAACCATCGCCAACCGCGCCTCGCCGGTGCGCAGTTTCTTGAGGGTATCTTCGAGAAACTGCACCCGCTGGGCCTGGAGTCGGAACTGGTTGTGGTTGTCCTCATCATCCCAACGCTTGGTTGCGGGATCGTAGTGCTTCTTTTGAAGCTGACGAACGATCCCGGCTGCGTCATTCAGTTCTCCTGTCGCCCGTTCGATGTCGCGCCTCGTGTTGTTCAACTGCTGTTCCACAACGGACGTCGCATCGTTATACCTCTGGAACTGTTCCTGAAGGTACTCGTCTGCGAACGCCCGCATGCGAGCCACGGGATTCTGCTTAATCGCCAAAAGCGAAAGCCATCGGGCAAATGCATACTGAACGTGCTTGAGGAGCGACCACGTCCGCGGGTTCGTCAGAAACATCAGAACGACAAACGCGAGAAACAGCTCACCACCCAGAACGAGCGCCTTGCCAACCATGTCGGTCAAGCGCTCCAAGAACGACGTGATGAATGGCAATGCCTTGAACAGCACGCCAATCCCCACGCACCCAGCCAAGAACGTACCGACGAAACCCAGGCCTTTCTCCTGGCGGGTCAAAAAGTCCTTCGCCGAACTTTTTACGGTGGTCGCGAGGTCAGCCATTCTCTTCCTTTCCTACTGAACTTGTTCTTGGACTGCCACAAGGATATCCTTGTGGAACTGATAGGTTGCGGCAAAACGTGACCGAACAGCTTCAACATTTGCCTTGAGCAGTTGAGCAGCCTGTTCGGCCGCATCGCACTGGCCCTTGAGCTGTTCGCGCTCGGCCGTGAGCTGCTTGATCTGGCTGTCAAGATCTCCGATTTTCCGTCGCAGGTCTTCGACGGCGGACCCGGAACTTTCGGCCATCTCTTTGGCTTCGGTCGCAATATCCTCGCTGAACTGGGCTCGTTCCTGTTCAAGGATATCAAGCCGTTCCCTGACAGCACCGCGTACCTGCTCCGACGTTAGGCCCAACATGCGAGTGACGCTTTTCAGCGCCATGGCAGCGCGTTGGACACTGTCAGGAATCGCCGATACCAAAATATCCATTTGATCAAGAAACTCTCGATAACCACGCGACTTCGCTTGATCGAGGGCGGCACGGATCTTGGTGTCGAACTCCGGGTCAACGGCCGAGCCGGGCGCTGGTACCACAACGGTTCCGACAGTCGCCGACCGTGCACGAGTCCGAGGTGTCGATCCCAAGTAGGATGGGCGCTCGACAGCGCGGGATGGCGATGGCAACGGAATCGAATCAGCAGAAACTGTTGGCTTTCCAGACTCTCCTTGCAGGCCCGTCTCTTGAGCCGACTTAAACACCAGTCCCTTCAGATTTACCAAGGGTTTTTCTCCTTTCAGATCGCCTTTCACCCTTCACATTACTCCGATACGAGCTTGTTAATGAACGACGATAAACGATCGTGATAGTACACTAATGAAAACCGCGTGTCAAGCATGTGAGTTTTGACAAGCAAGGAAAGTAATAGTATATTAAAAGTTGCTGTTTTTGTTCGAGAAAGGCAAACAGTGAAATGCACCCGTTCAGTCGGTTTTTTACTTCTCCTGGTAGCTGCCGCATCAGAAGCATTTGCCGGAAACCACGACATTTCAGTGTGGACCAAATGGAACAGCGGCGAAGAAACGACCATTCCTTGGTATCTTTACAATAGCAAAAAGGTTTCCGTTGATACCCGTTACAACTTTGACGAACCAAAAACCTGGGCAGGATTCCTTGGTCACACATTCGGCACTGAAACATTTTCGGTGAGCCCGTATGTCGGATTCTTGGCAGGAGATACCAAGGGCTCGTCTGCGCAACTCAATGTGTCATTCAGTCACGGCAAGAGCACAATCTTCGTCTTGAATCAGTATGCCTGGATGTCGGGAAAAACACCCGACTTCTTGTATCATTGGGGTGACACCGCCTACCTGATCACCACACATTTGGCCGTTGGTTTTGATGAGCAGATATACCGGGAACCGCGAAGCGAGTCATTTGTCGATCTCGGCCCGGTCCTTAAAATCCTGCCGACGAAAAAAATATATGCCAAACTCTGGCTTACGTCGGATCCCGGCCACAGCTGGCATAAAAAGTTCTTTGCGGGGGTTGGTTACGTACCCTGACCTTTGCAAAGAAAAGAGTCCCGAGTTTCGGGGCTCTTGTTATTTCTGGGGGAATTCTTTTTTCTTCAGATTAAGACAGACGGAGTTGATGCAGTAGCGCTTGCCGCCTTTGTCGCTCGGCCCATCGTCAAAGACATGGCCAAGATGCGCGCCGCAGTTTTTGCACCGGACTTCGACACGGCTCATGCCGCCCGTCCGATCCTCGCGCAGTTCGATATGCTCGCGGTTGGCCGGCTCCGTAAAACTTGGCCAGCCAGTGCCGGAGTCAAACTTTGTGTCGGATGAAAAGAGCTCCGCGTCGCAGATAGCGCACCGGTACATGCCCTTGGCGTGCTCGTTCACATATTTTCCGGCAAATGGCGCCTCCGTGCCGCCCTTGCGGGCCACATCGTAGAGTTCTTGGGTGAGTTCTTGATCTTTTTTCATACAGTTGAATTATTCCCCCTCCCGCCCCGGATACCCCAGACAACCCATCTATTCTCCTTCCGTCTCCCCCTCCCCCTTCCGGGAGCACGAACGTTCCCCGATTGCCTTGTCCGGGGTCCGCCGAGCAGTGCTCTGCTCGGCACTCCGTCGCACGAATGCTCCTACGCTGCGCTCATCCCCCAGAGTCCTCAGGTCATACCTTCCGGTCCCTGGGG
>CAYQNM010000005.1:0-23162 GCA_964419015.1 uncultured Candidatus Saccharibacteria bacterium
GCCAAGAATTCATCGATCGCGCCGACATCGTGAGCGAGGTGAAGGAGATCAAGCACATCTATAATACCGGCGTGAAAGGCAAAAAAGGCCTCGAATGGTAGTGAACCCCCTGCCGCCTGCTGGCGCCTTGATCTTTGGCAAACGAGAGAAGAATGAGCCCTTGACACTATACGAGAGTATTTTATAATGATCTCTCATTGCGGAGGATAGAAGTGAAGATCAACAACAAGAAGAAGCTGCTTGGAGAGCACATCAAGAAGTTCCGAGAATCCCGAGGCATAAAGCAAAACTGGCTTGCAAAGACACTAGGAGTTCATCCTTCCCTCCTGTCGTTTATCGAAAAGGGCAAGAGACGGGTCCCTAAGGCACTGTTACCGAAACTCTTTGCAGTCATTGGAGAGTTCGGCTCAGATCAAGAAGTTGCAAAGACCGTCGCTGAAAAGTGTCAACAAGGAAGTCTTCTGTATATCACCAAGGAGGATTTGAAATATCTCCTGAGGGTCGAGGAAGTAGTTCGCCCACTTACTCTCGAAATAATTGAGGAGCTTGTAAAGCATCGACGCACCCACCGCGCCGGGTAGACATTCTACTCGGCGTTCGTTATTTTTACTCCATGCAATTTAAAGTTCCGAAGAACGACAATAAATACCATTGGACTCAGCATGTGGTGCGAAAGATGATGCACTACGGATTGTCGCCGGATCGGGTCAAGCGCGTGATTCGCGCTCCCCAGCGGATGGAGGTTGGCATCGCCGAGGGCACGCTGGCGGCCATGCAGAAAACCGGGACGCCCAAGAAGCCGACCGAGGTCTGGGTCATGTGGGCGGAGAAGGCAAAGAAAAAATCAGAACAAAACCCGCTGGGGAATCACCTTAAAGTTATCATCACCGCGTGGCGGTATCCGGGCATCAGCCCCGTGCGCGATGAAATCCCTATTCCGGCAAGCATTGTTGCGGAACTACAAAAAGAAGGAATACTATGGTAGGATAGACAGGGAAACGCTGATTGGGTTTATAGCGGCGAGGAGCTCCCGTGTATCCGTGGGCGCCAAAACCCTATCGACCGCACGATATGGCTGAACATTTGCTCGATTTTCCGTTTGCGGCAGGGTGGTGGGTGGTTCTGCTTCTGGCATGGACCTATCTCTGGAAAGGTATGGCGCTTTGGAAAGCGGCCCAGAAGTCGTCCAAATGGTGGTTCATCGCCCTGTTGTTTATCAACACTTTCGGCATTCTCGAGATTCTGTATCTGTATGTTTTTTCCGAACACAAAATGCGGCCGAAACATGTGGCGCATGAGCACCATGAGCACGAAAAGCCTGCTGATCCCGCGTCCGTTTAGCTTTTTACTTTGGAGAGGTATGCGGTCTGAAACTCTTTGAATCGTCCGCGCCGGATAGCGTCCCGAATCCGCTCAAGAAGCGTATTGAAAAACCATACGTTGTGCATGGTTGCCAGGCGCGCAGCTTTTGCGCGCTGGGTTTCGACGGCTACGCCCGGTTCTTTGCCTTTAAAAAGCGCATGCAGGCGTGCGCGGGTTGTTTTTTCCTTGCCGCGGCAGGCCGGACAGCCGCATCCGCGCTCGATGGGCACTGTGCTCTTTTTGAATATACCCTTTCGAAGATCAACTGGTCCGTTTTTCGTCCACAAGCGTGCATGGCGAGCTTCGCGGGTTGGGATGACACAATCGAACAAATCCATACCGTTTTCGACGGCGATGAAAATATCTTTGATCCGTCCGATACCCAAGAGGTGGCGCGGTTTGTCTTCGGGCAAATGTGGCACGACCGTCGCCAGCGATGCAGTCATCTGATCTTCACCGAACGATCCGCCGATCCCAAAGCCGTCGAACGGCAGGGAACCGATCGCCCTGGCGCTCGCCGTGCGCAGGCGCTTAAAACTACCGCCTTGCACGATGCCAAACAGCATCTGATCGGGCCGTGTGCGGGCCTTGATGCATCGCTTTGCCCAGCGGTGGGTGCGCTCCATGGCCTGCTTGTTGTAGGTGAATGGGTGCAGGGGAGAGGTGCACTCGTCGAAGGCGAAGATGATATCCGCGCCGATCTTTTCTTGAATAGCGATGGAGTCCTCGGGACTTAAAAAGCGTTTCTCTCCGTCTAACATAAAGTACACGCCTTTTTCAGTAATTCTGATCGCGCTTTTTTCTCCCGGTTTGCGGAGGCCGCGTGTGAGCACTTTTCCGACGTGGTGCTCCTTGGCCGCGCCGAATGAGAACACCTGGAAACCCCCGGAATCCGTCATCATGGGCATCGGTACGCCCAGGAGTTTGTGTGCTAAATGCTTTTCGCGCTTGTTAGCTAATGCCTTATCCCAGAGATGATAGGTGTTGGCGATGACAACCTGGGTCTTGGTTTTCGGGATGTCGAGCGGCTCAAGCGCCTTGATCCGAGCATGGGTGGCAACCATGACATACGAAGGGGTGTGGATGACCCCGTGCGGAGTCGTCAAAATACCCAGACGAGCACCGGTTTTCCGATCTTTTTTGATGACTTCGAACCCTGATAGTGTCTTCATAAAGTCTGTGCTATACTACGCCCATTATGGTAAAAATCAAAATCTACACGACTCCTACATGTGCCTATTGCAAGATGGCAAAGGAGTATTTCAAATCCAAGGGGCTGGCCTGGGAGGAGCACGATGTCATGGCTGACGAAAAAGCTCGCGAGGAAATGATCGCCAAAACCGGCCAACTGGGCGTCCCGGTCATCGACATCGACGGCAAATTCATCGTCGGATTCGATAAGGCCAAGATCAACCAATACACAGGGTTGTAATTCTAATTCCGAGACATAAAGCAATTTGCGAGGAGTGGTCCGACTGGGGGATCCCGCAGCAACCTATAAACTATGGCACAAGAACCGAAACCATTACCGTTCGACCAGGAGAAATTGCAGGGGATCTCGTCCAAGACGCTGGCGATCCACCATGACAAACTCTATGTGGGCTACGTCAACAAGGTCAATGAGATCAACAAGGGTCTTCGCGAGAAGTTTGAAGAAATTACCTCGGGTAAAGAGGTGGAAGGAAACGCAACTTTTAGCGCCATTAGGGCTCTCAAATCGGAAGAGACCTTTGCGATCAACGGCGTCTACCTGCATGAATGGTACTTCGACGTTCTTGGCGGATCTGGAAACTGGAAGGATGCGCCTGAACTGGCAAAGGCCCTTGAGGAAAAGTGGGGCAGTATCGAGAACAGCATCAAATACTTCTCAATGTGTGCCATGGCCGCGCGGGGCTGGTCCGTGCTGGCCTGGGATACCAAGGCAGGTCGCCTCAAGCACTACAATTCCGACGCACACAACCAGGGCGGCGTGTGGGGGTGTCTGCCGATCATTGTTCTGGATGTCTACGAGCACGCCTATTTTATTGACTTCGGGAGCGACAAAAAATCTTACATCGAGGCGTTTTGGAAAAACTTCGCTTGGGCGAAAGCCGAAGAACTTTACCTCAAAGCGCGTGCGGTGATGATGTAACTTTTTGCACCTCTCGTTGACAGGACCCTGCGAAAGACGGAACATAGGATTACGCTCTTTAGCAAAGGGTTTCCATGCGCATACGAACGGCCGGCGGCCTGCTTGCCCTGACTTTTGGTTTCTTCCTCGGTTCTCTTTGGGGCGGATATGCCGCGTTGATCGTGCTCTCGCATAGTTATTTTACTCCGCGCATCATGACTGCGGACGTGAACGGCCCTCTGTTGCGCCAGCCGGTACTCCAGGCAATTTCCCGGGAAATCGTCGATCAGGGCATCGCTCCTGGACTTTTGGAATTTTTGGCCGAAGAGCCGACTCATTTGGTTGTCGTGCGCTATTCGGATCGCCATGTACTGGTGCTGGTTTCGACTGCCGTACCGTTTCTGTCGAATCGCTATGCCATACCGTACCTCCCATCTGTTTCGGTGCCGATATTTCGCAGGCCGGATATTTTTGTGACGGCTCCCGGAGTTTCGTTGCGGGCCTTTGTTGATGCATCCGATGCTGTTCGCCCTCGGGTGGTGATTATGGATGTTGTCACGAACAAAATTCTCGCCGCGCAGAGTCCGGGATGCTGGGTCGAGTCCATAACGTATTATACCGGGACCAGGCACAAGGCCGTTCCTCTTCAGCTCGATCCGACTCCCGTTCCATCGCCGTCACTGACCGAAGAAAAGCCGGGCACGACGGCATAACATATTCTTGACGTCGATCAGCGCCCCTTGGGGTGCTTTTTCTTAGAGCCAACTGTTCAACCAGACGCGGTTTTCGTACGATTTTGGCGCAAGCGGCAGGCCGTAGGTGAGCGGGGCGAAAAAGAGAAATGCCGCGCAAGCCGCAACCATAAGAATCATCATGTTTTTGCGCGACTTTGGCTGACGGCCTATCATGTACGCCAACATGAGAATGGCAAATACCAAAGCCGCGAGGTAATGGTAAAGGAACATGACCCGCGTGATGCCGGCAAACGGAAAGAAGTTGATGGCGTATCCGACCAATAGCAATCGAAGCGTGTGATCGCGCAGAATATGGCGTCGGCCGACAAACAGCAGGCCGATCAGTATGCCAACAGCAAGAGTCGAGCCCCACCAAATAACAGGGTTCCCCAGGAGATAAATGCGTGCAAAATCCCGCGTCCAGTAAAAAACGGGTCTCGTCATGAACGGCCAGGTGTACCAGGGGCTTCCGTAGGGGTGAGTGGCCGTCAGGCGCTGGTTGGAGCGGTACATTTCCGCATTGAGTTCGAGGAACTTTTCCGCGAAACTCGGCGCAACGAGTTCTGTTTTTCCCTCGTACGAGTTGCCGCGGAGCGTTTTTTGAAATTCAGGGCTCATAAATGCGTCACCGGGGCCCGATTTCGTCAGCAGGGCAAAATGGATTGCAAATGCGCTAACATAGACGATTGCGGGAATGAGGATGAAAGCGGCAAGCAGGCGGCCCGGCCGCGCTGGCAGGGCACGCGCTCGTGCGGCGTCGAAAAGCTGATCGAGTGCTGGCAGGGCCAGGAACGTCAATCCTGTCCACTTGACGGCAAGAGCGGCTCCCCCGGCACATCCCATGATTGTCAGATACCGCAGGCGCCCAGTCCGCCGATATCGGATATAGCTATAAAGGGCATAAAATCCGAATAGGAGCAGGAAACTATCCAACAAAATATAGCGGGACTGGGTAATCAGTCCGTTCTCAACGGCGACCAACATTCCGGCGCCCGTGGCGCCCCAGGACGAGAATCCCAATTCCGAAGCTAGCAGAAAAATAACGACCGGCAGGAGCGTTCCGGCCAGGGCTGGCAAGAATCGCAGGGCCATGTATGCGCGATCGGGAAACACGTCGCCGATGTTGGCGAACGAAAAGCCCGGCCGGAACCCCCACAGTTTGCCCCAGCCAGCCAGGATGAGCTTGCCCAGCGGCGGGTGGATGTCAAAATAATACTCATGGGTGAAATACGCGGAGATGAACTTTCCGAAATGCACTTCATCAAATACGGTCGTGTTTGGATGGCCGAACCACGCGAAGTGTGTCGCAAGTGAAACCGCCATAATGACCGCCAGGGACGTCCATTGACCTTTTGACATATCGAGATATGCTGGTCATGGGATTTTACCATCTTCCCGAAGAGGAGGAAAGTATGGGGAAGCGCGCATTGATTGCCAAGATCGTAGTGGGATCTGCGCTGGCTGCCGGGAACGCCCAGGCCGTCGAGAGCAGATTCGCGCTCATGCCGGGACTCGGAGCGTCCGTCAACCTTGGCGAACAGAGTATCGCTCCGGCGCTTGCTTTCGAAAGCGAATATTCGTCGCGTGATCGTCGAAAGCACGTGGAAACCGTCACGCTGTATGATGCTGTCAATAAGTACACAGGTGCCGGGTGGCTGGCGCAAGGTTCGGCGACTGCAATGCTGTTCTTTGCTGGAGGTGTGTTCGCTGTGGCGGGGCCGAGTTTTACTTATCGTGATGGCGGCGCATATACGAAGAAGACGGTCTTTGTTTCCGCGGGAGGCGGGTTCGAGTTCAACCACCTCTCCTCTGGGCGAGCCTCGCACAAAGTGTACTTGCTGGTCGGTACCCAAGCAGTAGGATCGCAGACGTCGCAGAACCGACTGCGAACCGTTCAATTCATATATCGGGCTGATGTCCGATTGAGAAAACAAGGCCGATGGGCCCTTCGATCAGAGGCCAGCCTGGAGGGAGTATCGTACCTCAACAGCGATGATTTCGGCCCCCGGCACATCGGCGGGCACATGTACCTATGGACCGGCCTTGCTCTTCTCCGGTGAGGCCAGATCCGCGCATACCCGCTTTGCCGTCCGACATGGACGCGGGGCGGGTGTTTTCATTTCAAAGGGCTTCGGCTATACTGTGCATGAACGGGAGTTCATCTGTTGCTATGTACGATTTAATCATCATCGGCGGTTCGGCAGCGGCAACCGCGGCGGGTATCTACGCCGCGCGGCGCGAGCTGAATTTCAAAATCATCACCAAAGAATTCGGCGGCGAAGTCGCCACGTCCGGCGAGATCGGCAACTGGCCCGGCATCGCGCAGACCGACGGCATCGCTCTGGCCCAGCAGTTTCGCGACCACTTGGCACACTATGGCGTGGAGCCGGAAGAGGGCATCGAAGTCGAGAAGATTCTCAAGCAGGAGGACGGCACCTTTTGCATTACGGCAAAAACGGATGGCCCGACTATGGCAAGCGAAAAAATGTTTGCATTGAGCGAGCATGGCGAGTCGAAATGCGATTATACCGCCAAGGCGGTCGTCGTTACTTCCGGCGTCCACCCGCGCGAGCTGGGCGTCCCCGGTGAAAAAGAATTCCGCAACCGCGGCGTCAGCTATTGCACAACGTGCGATGGACCGATTTTCAAGGGCAAAGTAACAGCCACCGTCGGCGGAGGCAACTCCGCGCTCGAATCCGCGCTCATGCTCGCGGACATCTCATCAAAAGTATACGTCATCAACAAGAACGCGCAGTTCAAGGGGGATACCGTTCTCATTGAAAATTTAAAAAAGAAGTCCAACGTAGAAATCATCTCTAGTGCCCAGACGACGGCGATCGTCGGTGATCAGTTCGTGCGCGGGCTAACATATCGCGACCAGGCGGGGCAAGAGCAGAGCATCGCCGTCCAGGGCGTCTTTGTCCACATCGGCCAGGTGCCCAATTCCGCGCTTATCGGCCCCGGCGTGGCGCTGGATGCGTTTGGCCAGATCAAGGTCAATGCGAATTGCGAAACCAATGTCCCGGGCCTTTACGCCGCAGGCGACGTGACCGACGTGCCGTTCAAGCAGATTGTCATTGCCGCCGGCCAAGGATGCATCGCGGCCTTGTCCGCAGTACAATATCTAAACCGTCACTAGAGTGTCCTGCGCCTGCCATCCTGACACCGGATGGCTACGGCGCCCTTCGGGTTCACCCGATACCTTCGTTGCCGCTTCGCTCCTCGTTCACCGTACCCTTAGTACGGCTCACTCCGGTGCTCACTTGCGCCTCGGTCTCGGGCGAACGGGCCACTCGATCGGTTGATACGAATATAAATAGGGTTATACTTACTACCATGCTCTACATTGCCGCGGATCATCGAGGGTATCATCTCAAGGAAAAGATCAAGGCCTGGCTCGCCGAGTGGGGCAAGGAGTTTGAGGATTTCGGCGCGCAGACGATGAATTTGGAGGACGACTATCCTGATTTCGCGCGGGCTGTTGCGGAAAAGATCGCCGGATCGGGCGGGCAGGGCATCCTTGTTTGCGGCTCTGGCGTCGGGATGGACATCAGCGCCAACCGTTTCAAGGGCGTGCGATGCGGACTTGCCGTCAGTCCCGATCAGGTGCAGGCCGCTCGACGCGACGACGACATCAACATCCTGGCCATTGCTGCTGATTTTATGTCGGAAAAAGAAATCAAGACCGCGATCAAGGCATTTTTTGATACGGAATTTTCCGGTATCGAGCGATATCGACGGAGAATTTCTAACATCGACGCATGATCGAGGTTGTTCCTTCGATACTGGTAAAGACGCCGGAGGAGTTCCAGTCTATGGTGCGGCGCTACGAAGGCGTTGTCCCGCGCGTCCATGTGGATATTATCGACGGCGTTTTTGCTCCAAATACGACCATCAGCGGCATTGAAGAGCTTGCCGCAATCGAGACTTCTTTGGCTTTTGAAGTCCATCTGATGGTTCGGCGTCCCGCGGATATCCTTGCGGATTGGCATGCCACGCGGGCGGACCGGTTGATTATCCACGCCGAAGCCGAGGGCGACCATGTGCGGATGCTCATGGACATGACGGAGCACGGGAAACAGGGCATCCTAGCATTTAATCCCGATACCGATACCGACCGATTCGAGACCGTGATTCCGCACTGCCGCCATGTGCAGTTTATGACCGTCAATCCTGGATTTTACGGGAGCCCGTTCGTTGAATCATCAATTGAAAAAATCGCCGATTTCCATATGCGTCATAAGGGAACCCTGATCGCCGTTGATGGCGGAGTGACTCCGGAGACAGCGCCCAAACTGGTGGTGGCCGGGGCTTCGATCTTGGTGTGCGGCGCGTATCTTGCTGATAGCCAAGATGTGCAAAACGCGATACAATTCTTGAAGGCGTGATCGAGAGGTGCGCCGAAATTTTCCATGTACGATATTATTGCCATCGGTTCGTGCACGCGCGATGTTCTCCTTGGCGCGCAAGGATATAAGCGCATTACAACGCCCGAATTTCCCGTGGGTCAGGGGCTGTGTTTTGGGTTCGGGTCCAAAGTCGAGATTTCCAAGATCGTCATGACCACCGGCGGTGGGGGCAACAATGCCGCGGTGACGTTTGCTCGCCAAGGCATGGCAACTGCCTGCGTCGGCGTTATCGGCAACGATTCCAACGGGCAGGATGTGCTGGCCGCGCTTCAAGCGGAAGGCGTTGATACGGACTTTTTTCAAAAGCACGGGGACGGCGTGACAGCATATTCGACCATTCTCGTCGACCCTTCGGGTGAACGGACGATTCTCTCCTACAAGGGCGAAGGCCAGCATTTCAACGCCTCGCTCATTCCATTCGACCGATTGCAAGCCCGTTGGCTGTATCTGGACAGCTTGGGAGGACATTTTGATATGCTGGAGATGTCGGTTCAGTGGGCCATGGCGAACGGCGTCAAACTTGCCACGAATCCGGGCGGTAAAGAACTTACGCATGGCCTTGAAAAACTGCGGCCGCTGTTGCAACATTTTTCCGTCGTTATGATGAATCAAGAAGAAGCCGCCGGATTTGCCGGCATTTCGTATGAGAACGAAGCCGAACTCTTTGCCACAATGGACGATCTTATCAGCGGAGTTTTTGTTATGACGAAAGGACCTCAAGGCGTCGTCGTTTCCGATGGCCGGCAGGTGTATCGCGCCGGTATTCCCGATTCCCCGGTAGTTGAGCGCACGGGAGCGGGGGACGCATTCAACTCCGGATTTCTGGCCGAATACATCCGTTCCGGTGATATTTCCAAGGCAATCCAGTTTGGCACGGCCAACGCTTCGTCAGTGGTCACCCAGTATGGGGCGACGCCCGGTATTCTCAAAAAAGGCGATTGGGGTTCGTGGCCGCTCGTTCAGGTTGATGTTTCGTCAAAATAAAAAAGCCCCGGGGAGGGGCTGTGGCGGAGGCCGATCTGCTACGTCACTTGGGGCAGATCGGCCTCCAGGGAAACCCGTTGGAGCGTTGGAGCAGGTTCGCGGGGCGACTCCTGGGGCCTCTTGTGTAAGGCTGCGCCCCGAACAAACTCCACCAAGCATGAGGACAGTATGGGCGAATGGGGAATATATGTCAAGATCCGGATATCCCATAGCCAGAATGACTGGGATTGTCTACACTAATACGACATGAACGATCCATACTATTCCATTGCTCGGATTCTCGGGACCTCGCAGGAACGATTGTCGGATCTGGACCGGGAAATGTCCCTGATTACCGGCCAGCAAGGGGTCATGGCTTCGATTGCGCAAGAAAACGAGACGCTCGTTGATCGCACTCTTGCGGAACTCGGTCTGACGCGCGCCGATAGCGCCGAGACGGTTTCTGCCGCCCTGATCAACCGCCTGATCGCGCTTGACCGTCGATTGTACGAGCTCTTAGACAAGCCCGATCTTGCCCGCATGTCCATGGTCTGTGGCAAACTCTGTGAGACTGCAATGCGGGTTTTTACCCCGCCCAAGGGACTTTTTATCAAGAAAGAACGAGTCGTAGCGCTCCTTGAATCGTATCCGCCGACGAACATGCTCAACCATTTCGGCTATGCAACGGTCGCGGAATTGGTTGAACGGGAGGGCTTTGCTCCGGTGGTGAGCGCTTTGCGCTTTACCCAGACAACCGAGTGGATGCACAGGTTTTTCGACCAGTCGTATGGCGCTCTCACGGCGGATGATTTTGAAGAGCGGGATGTCGAGCTGATTATTCTCGATCCTCAATGGCTTGCGGTCGCGGAAAAGTTTCTCGAAAAAAAATACCATAACGTCAGTCACTTGAAAGAATACGGCGTGATTTTTGTCATTCCGCTCCAGATCGACACGCCGGGAGAGACGCTCCGACTGTTTATGCTCCTGCTCCATTATTTGCACGAAGTGCCGTTCTACGCCGGGCTGTTCCGGCGGTACATGGGAGAGCAAGATTTTGCGTCGAAGTTCACATCGCTTTTGCGTGGCGATGTGCCGGAAACTCCCGCGCCCACCGACGGCACCGTTTGGCGCGTTGTGCAGCGTTATCTTGCCAAAGATGACGAGAAGGATTTTCGTTTGGTTGAGCCGCACGTGAACCCCGAGGCCGACCATTGGTATCGCGCCGAGGACGACCTGGGCCGGTTGTCGCGGATTTTGGGCAACCACGAGCATGCATTGAGCTTGGGATCGTGGACCGGCCTGGATTTTGTCGGTGATTTCTTTAGGAACGCCGACGGGAAGGAGGATTTGGTCAGTTTTGATTTGATCGACCTTACGATGTCGTTGGTCAAGCGCGAGCGAGTCAAGTACTTATACCATCAGCAAGAAGCGCTCTGGAATAAAATTTTTGCCGAATACTTTGGCCGCGAGCGCATGAACAGATTGATTGAGGAAAATATCATCGGCGGTTTCATCAAGCTATGACACTCAATGATTACTTAAAACAGGCGCAGGAGGGAAAGTATGCCATTGGGCATTTTAATTTTGCGACAGCGGACGTGCTGCGTGCGATTGTCGAGGGCGCGCGCTCTGGCGGCGCGCCGGCGGTCATGGTCGGCACGTCCGAGGGCGAAGCGGAATTTCTTGGATTAGCCGAGGCGGTCGCGCTGGTTGCGGCTATCCGGAGGGAACTGGATTTTCCAGTGTTTCTGAACGCCGACCACTTCAAAAGCGTCGAGAAATGCAAGGCGGCGATTGATGCGGGATATGATGCTATTCTGATCGATGCCTCGAAATTGCCGTATGCCGATAATGTCGCCGCGACCAGAGAGGTCGTGGACTATGCGCGCTCGGTGAATCCTGACATTTCCGTGGAAGGGGAGATCGGCTACCTGCGCGGCTCGTCGGAAGTCCAAGAAAGCGTCCAGATCAGCGCCGCGGATTACACCAAGCCCGAAGAAGCTGCTGATTTCGTCTCACAAACAGGTGTTGATCGGCTTGCGGTCGTGTTTGGCAACATTCACGGTATTGTAACCAAGCAGGCCGAGCGCCTCGATATCGAACATTTCAAAAAGATCGCCGCCGCGATTCCTGGGGTTCCCATTGTCTTGCACGGTGCGTCGGGCCTCGCGGATGCCGAAGTATCCGTGGCGATCAAGGCAGGCATCGTCAACGTGCATTTTAACACCGAGCTCCGCGTCGCCTACGAGCAGTCCCTGGAAAAAACACTTTCCGAAACTCACGAGACGACACCGTATAAATACCTTGGCCCGGCGGCGGCTGCCGTGCGCGACCTTGTCGCCGCCAAAACCCGCCTTTTCATGCTTGACTCTCGTGAGGGGGTGTGAGAAACTTCGTGGGCTTAAAATCTCATTATGAAAAAACGTTATTCTCGTTCGACGGTAGTATTGGCGGTCATCGCGGCATTGGTGGCGCCGGGGTTTGGCGTTCCGACCGTTTCGGCTGCGGTTGTTACACTTTTCTCCGACGGTTTTGAGACTGGCAATTTCAGTTCATGGGCGAGCGCCGAGAGTCCGTGGGTGACCGTAAACAACACTGGCAATGCTCATAGCGGTTCTTATCGGGCCCAAGTGACTGGTGCTACGCCCCTTGCCGACAAAAGCATCCGAGCAACGATTGCCACCACCGGGTATGCATCGCTTAATCTGTCGTACTGGCGCCGAGTGAGTCAGGCGCTGGAAGGGAGCGATCATTTTAATGTGCAATGGTCCGCGGACGGCCTGTCGTCCACCAGCATCGAAGATCTCACGAATACTGCTACAACCAGCTGGTCCCAAATGAATTATGCGTTTCCTGCGAGTGCATCCAATAAGGCGGCTTTGCGGCTCAAGTTTACCGGCCATATGAATGGCTCGACCGACGAAGTCCGCCTTGATGATGTTGCTGTTACGGGGAGTGTTATGATCAATAGCAATCCCGTGGCAAACGCGGACTCCTTGACTATATCCGAGGATGCTGGCGTTACCGTTGTTAGCGTCCTTGCTAATGATACCGATGTTGACGGCGACACTCTGACGATTACGGGAGTTACTCAAGGGACTCACGGATCGGTTCTGTTCAACACGGCAAGCGTCTCCTATGCGCCGGTTTTAAATTATAACGGTTCCGATTCATTTACCTACACCGTATCCGACGGCCATGGCGGCACAGCCATTGGCACGGTTTCCGTAACGGTCAACCCAGTCAATGACAATCCGGTTGCCAACGCCGACATCGCAAGCGTCACCGAAGATTCTGGTCCGAATACGATCAACGTTTTGGGAAACGACACCGATAGTGATGTGCCAGCCGACACCTTGGCCATTACCGGCGTTACCCAAGGAACACATGGCACCGTCGTGAATAACGGGACCGATGTCACCTATGCTCCTGATGCTGATTACAATGGCGCCGACTCCTTTACTTACGATATTTCCGACGGCAACGGCGGGACGGCGACAGGGACCGTAAGCGTCATGGTCAACTCTGTCAATGATGCTCCGGTGCTTGATCCGATTGGAGCGCAATCCGGTGACGAGGGTTCACTCGTGACCTTCACTGCGACGGCGACTGATCCCGAATCTCCGGCCTCTGAATCACTCTCGTTCTCGCTTGTTGGCGCTCCGGCAGCCGCTTCCATCGACCCCACGAGCGGTGTGTTCACCTGGACTCCGAGCGAGAGCGATGGGCCAGCATCGTACTCATTTGGCGTCATGGTTTCCGACACCGGTTCGACGCCTGGTACTGATTCCGAAATTATCACGGTCACGATTAACGAAGTGAACCAGACGCCGGTTCCGGCGGCCGGTACGGCAACGGTTGATTCCGGCTCCTCGGTGACTGTTGCGCTCGGCGCTAGCGACGCAGATCTGCCGGCGAATCCGTTGAAATTCATCATCGACGCGCTGCCGACCCATGGTTCCCTTGGCACGCTTATCGGCAATCAGATCACCTATACCTCGAGCGTCGGATATGATGGTTCCGATTCCTTTACCTTTATGGTTGGGGATGGACTTGCCACATCGAGCGCCGAGACGATTGCTGTCACCGTGAATCCGACTCCTTCTCCAACGCCATCGCCCACGCCGTCTGCGACTCCTGAACCGTCCAGTGGTGGGGGTGGGGGAAGCGGCGGGCCGGTGGGCGAGCCGTTGAACACGCCGACTCCGGCGCCGTCCGCAACGCCCGCGCCTTCGCCGTTGGTTGCCGGAGCGGAAACATCCGCGACACCGACGCCAAGTCCTCGAACCTCGCAGTTTCTCTCGCGTTCCGGGTTGACATCGTCGACGCAACGTCCGCAGGCGTTTGCGAGTACGGTTCCGTCTCCCTCGGTTTCGATAGCGCCTCAATCTTCTGGTTCCGATAATCTCCAGGCCAACATCTCCGGAGAATCCGGATCGACGACCAGGCGAGTCGCAGTTGTCGCAGGGATCATTCTCTTGGTAACCGCCGCCTGGCGCCTCTTCCGCTAGGGTGTTGTTTTCGGGAAGCCCCGCCTGTTCTCTGACGGGCGGGGTTCTTGATTTTTAGCTGATAATGCGTTATTCTACGAAAACTTAATCGGGGGTCTTATGGCCGGTACTCCGCAACTGCAGAGGGGCACCCTCTGTATGGGCGGGATGATCGGAAGTGAAGATTTCTCACATCGTATGGCGAAAGCACATCAGAAAGTCGAATTGGACGCCCAGAAACGATCTGTACTTGGACACAAGGTCAAGCATGTACGCGCCGCCGGCCTGATTCCGGCCGTTTTATACGGCAAAGGACAGGAATCCGTTCCGCTCCAGGTTCCGGTCAAGGACTTTGAAAAAGCTTTCAAAGCGGCCGGGGAATCAACCCTTGTCTACCTGGCGGTCGACGGTACTGCCGGCGTTCCTACCATCATCCACGATGTAGCGCGGGATGCGGTCAAGGATACCATTCTTCACGCTGATTTCTACAAAGTTCGCCTAGACGAGAAAATCAAAACCAACGTCCCTATCGTCTTTGTTGGCGAATCCCCGGCAGTCAAGAACGAAGGAGCTATCTTTGTTCGTAATGTCAACGAGCTCGAAGTTGAAGCTTTGCCGCAGGATCTGCCGCACGAGATCGCAATCGACGTTTCTGTTTTAAAGGCATTCGGTGATCAGATTCTCGCGAAAGATCTTGTTCTTGCTCCCGGCGTCAAGCTCACGGCCCAGGCCGACGATATCATCGCTACGGTTCAGGAGCCTATATCCGAGGAAGAACTCAAGGCATCATTGGAGGCTCCGACGACTGATGTTTCCGCCGTCGAAGAAATCGAGAAGGAAAAGAAAGAAGAGGAACCTGTCGAAGAAGGCGAAACTCCCGCTGCGGCTCCCGCAGAAGAAAAGAAAGAATAATTCTTTGCACCAAAAGCCCCCTGGCCAGGGGGCTTTTGGTGCTTGAAAAGAAAAAGCCCGACGGTGAGCTGTCGGAAGCTTTTCCCGTCGGGCGCTATCATGTCTACCACTTCTTGACCATGTTGATCCCGCCCACGATGAACGCTTTTCTGTCGTTGACCGAGATTGGTTTGGAAGCCCACATTGTGGGCGTAAAGGTAACGTGCGCGATCTTGATGGCCAGGGCAGCTCCATAGCGGGCGATATACCCGTGATCGCCTCCAAAGATTCCCGTATCGTACAGAATTCGAGTCTCTTCACTCACATCGAATCGTTTGTTCGGTGCCCAGGTATAGGTGAAGCCCCCTGACCAGAGTGCCCCAGAGTTCTTCCTGGCGTCCTTTGTGGCCACAACATATGCTCCTTGGACGTAAGGACTAACCTTGTGATTCCCGCGGACCACTGAGGCGAACAGCCGGGTGGCAGGGTACACGACATCACCGCTCTTGTTGCTGAAAACCTTGTTGAGATCGAAATAGGCGATCTTAGCGTCGATATGTTTGCCCGCCCACCCTACGCTGTAGTCGATTTCTTTCCCAGAATTTTCGTGAGTATCGAATCCTGTCGATGCCCACACATCCGCAGAAAACCCCTTGGGCAATCCAACAGCGATATCGGTTTGACTGACAGCATCGCCATAGGCCTGTGCGCCATGCACCGCGATATACTGGGAGAATACTCCTGTTGTGGCGGTCACGCAGATTTCCTCGGAGTAAGCGTGTCTGGCAATGAAACAACAAAAAATGACCGATAGCACCTGTCGCATTGTGCACTCCTTTTGGTAGTTGTCAGAGGACGCGGGAACGTACCCTCAATGCCACAAACTATAACATTTAAAGTGGCTCCATGTCAACTTCGTTGAAGGAGGCGACCGTTGACAAAGTTGTCAAGTTTGTTATAGTATATTCACGAAAGTAGACCTTTTCCAACAAGGAGAAGTGCAGTGGCAACACTGAAGACCCGTAAGGTGGTCATTAGCGACGGTATTACGGCGGTTAATGCCAGCAGAGGAGAGCTTGTGTCTGCCCGAAAGTCACTCACACGCGAGGAGTATGAGCGTTTTCTCGAAGAAGAGCGTCTTGCGAAGGTAGACCCAGTAGCGGGCCTGACGCATCGCAAGGAAACACTCGAAAAGCGCCTCGCGGATACAACCAATCCTTTTTTGAAGGCTCAGATCCAGGCCACGTTGGAGGGCATTGAGTCTACCATCAAGGAAGAGCGGGCGCTCCAGGCCGCGGAACAGCAGGATCGGGAGATGCATGAGGCCGAACAGATGGTCTTGCGGGACCGGGCGCTTCAGGAGGGTCCGCTCTTCTCGCAGCGCCTGGCGTGGTGGTGGCAGGACAAGACCGGTCGCCTGGCCAAATTGGGGCGCAAGATCGCATCGTCGTTATCTCTGTTCTTTCGGCATCTCGGCCCTGTGGCTGGCCGCTGGTATGACGCTGTTCTGCCGATCCTGACGTTTCTGACGATGTTCGGTGGGATCGTAAACGCGTTGGTGCTAATGGTCTCATGTGATCTGGGATTTAATTTCATTGGACTAATTATTTCTTCGATGATTTTGCTGGCCGGTTACACGGGCTCGGAGCGTAAAGACAGATACTTTCGTACTGTTTTCCTGGCCGCCGTGCTGACACTCTACGGTACGGCAACCTTTTACGGGTGCATCGGGCCGGTGGGGGCGTATGTGGGCGCAGTTAGACAGGCGAACGGCCAGATTGTTCGCATGGTTGATGCCCGGGCGGTTTTCTTCATGCAGCCGCCAAAGCTCTGGCGAGGTGAATCGATGGCGTGGAAGAAACTCCCAGATTATACTCAACGGGAAGTAGCGGCCCCGGATAAAAAACTGGATAACGGCCAGCTTTCCGTTTCTGCGGTTGTAATGCTTCGGGAAGACAATTTCAAAGAGTTTTTGGAGAGCACGGCGACTGTCTGGAACCTCCAAGATGATATCCAGTCGCGTCTTAACCAGGAAGTTGCGTCGTTTGCTCTTTCCGGTACACCGACGCCCGCACAGCTCAATGAGCTTAAGATGCGTATTGCCAAGATACGCAATCCGCTCTTTGCTATGAGTGTTCCAGGTATTAAGGTCAGCGCCATACTTCGCGTGGACGCCAACTGACCGATTCTTTGGCCCGCATCACGCGGGCCTTTTGTATAGAATCTATCTTGTTATTTTACTGGTGAGGCGGAAGTTGCGGTATCGTTGGAGTGCTCCTGCACAGACTGGATAATGCGATCCATATCGCCGCCGAGTATTTTGCCGATGTTGCTCCAGGACTTTTTGATGCGATGGTCGGTGACGCGGTCCTGCGGGAAGTTATAGGTGCGGATTTTTTCGGAACGGTCGCCGGTGCCGACCTGCTTGCGGCGTTCTTCGGTAATGTTGCCCGTTTCTTCCAAGCGTTTGATTTCGAGGAGTTTCGAACGCAAAATTTCGAGCGCTTTCTCGCGGTTGGCGGCCTGGCTCCGTTCCTGGCGGCAGGAGATGACGATGCCGGACGGCTTATGCAAAAGGCGCACGGCCGTTTCGACTTTGTTGACGTTTTGTCCCCCGGGGCCGCCGGCGCGGGAAAAGGTATATTCCAGCTCGTCAGGGCGAATGACCAGTTCGCTTTCGGTTGCTTTTTTGAGCACGGCAACCGTGGCGGTCGATGTGTGGACGCGGCCGGATTTTTCGGTTTCGGGAACCCGCTGGACGCGATGGACGCCGGATTCGTTGCTCATGGCGGCATAGGCGTTATCGCCGCGCACCTCAAAGACAACCGATTTGTAACCATCCAGGGATGTGGGATTGGCGTCCACAACCTCGCATTTCCATCCTTTTGATTGGGCGTACTTTTTGTACATATCAAAAAGCTCGCCGGCGAAAATGGCCGCTTCATCGCCCCCGGCGCCGGCCCGGATTTCAATGATTGCCTCGTTGCCGGTCCCGGCAAGGTTCGGTCTGTCGCGCTCGGGTAACGCGCCTCCCGAGTATTTCTCCTGCTCTTTTTTCCAGTTGTAGCTCATCGTAAAACTTCCCAGTACGACCCATCGACAATCGCAACGGCCAACCGGAACGCTTTTATTTTTTCTTACGAGTACGAGAAGGGAGCGCTTTTTGAGCGGTCTTTTCGAGGCGCTTTTTGAACTTATCGACGCGGCCCCGGGTATCGAGGATTTTGTCCTGGCCGGTATAGAACGGATGGCAGTTTGAACAAATGACAATACTTAGGTTTTCTTTGACCGAACCAGTTGTCCAACTTTTGCCGCAGGCGCACGTTACTTTGGCGGCAGGATAATAGGGGGGGTGAATATCGGCTTTCATAATGCAGGCATTGTATCAAGGTTTTCACATACTGTCCATCCCGTGCGCACCGTGCCGTCGAAAACGCGGGGGACTTGATTTATCTTTCCAAATACCGTAGCATGAGTAACTGTTATGAGCGAACTGCAGGACACCCTTATTCCCTACGAAGACATGCTCAAGGCGGGCATGCATTTTGGCCGCAAAAAGACGGTTTTTCATCCCTCGATGGGAGAATACGTCTTTACGGTGCGTGATGGAATTCACATCATCGATCTTCTCAAGACCCAGGAAAAACTCAAAGAAGCGGCCGCATATCTGAAGCAGGCTCTTACGGACAACAAACTGGTATTATTTGTTTCGCTGACAAAGCAAGCGCATGACGGGGTCAAGGTTCTCGCCGAGACGCTCCAAATGCCGTATATCCTGGACCGGTGGCTGGGCGGGATTCTCACCAATTTCAAGGTCATCAATGCTCGTGTCAAAAAACTTGAAGACATGGAACGCCAGAAAGCGTCGGGAGAGCTCGAGACGAAATATACCAAAAAAGAACGTCTCCTTTTTGACCGCGAACTGGCCAAGATGTCCGAACGTTTCGGAGGGCTCAAGCGGCTGACACGTTTGCCCGACGTTATTTTCGTTGCCTCGGTCAAGGAAGGCAAACTCCCGATTGCGGAGGCAAAGGCGACCAATATTCCCGTTGTTGGCATCGTCAATACCGATGCCAACCCGAATACCGTTGCGCATCCCATTCCGGCCAATGAACGTTCCAAGATGTCGGTCGATCTGATTCTTACTGCGCTGACACAAGAACTGTCTTCGCGCTAGACTCCGGCATGTTCCGACGAGACATCCTCGTCGAACGGTTCCGGGCATGACTCACGAACCATGAGCGACGCCGCAAAAGTCAAAGCATTGCGAGAGCGCACCGGCTTGTCATTCGACAAGATCAAAAAGGCGCTCGATGAAGCCGGCGGAGATGAATCAAAAGCCATGGAAGTGCTCAAAGCATATGGAGCTGACATGGCCGGCAAGCGTTCCGACCGGGAAGTGAGCGAAGGCATTATTGAGGCCTACATCCACGGCAACAAGAAAGTCGGCGTACTCGTCGAACTTTTGTGTGAAACCGATTTTGTGGCACGCAATGCTGAATTCCAGCAAGCCGCCAAGGATATTGCCATGCATCTTGCCGCCATGAAACCGGCCGATGTCCAAGAGGCCCTCGCCCAACCATTCGTCAAGAATCCCGAACTCACATTGCGCGATGTTATCACCGCGCTGGTCGCCAAGATTGGAGAAAATATCAAATTGGGAGAGTTCGTAATCTTTCAACTGTAAATGTTCCTCCTTATTCCCACCGTATTATTCCTTGCTTCGGCCGCCGGCATCGCGGTTATTGTTTGGCGCAAACTGCCGTATCTCAAAAAACTTGTGCCGGCATCTCACTCGACCGGCGAACCCTGGCTTCACGACATGTTTCCGGAACTGGTCGGCGGCTATCGCGCCATTCCGTTTCGCCAGCACAAAGAAACATGGCTCAAGGAAACGGAAAAACTCCTTCGCAAAATGCGCCTTTTGTTTTCCAAGATCGACCGGGTTTCCGACACGCTTATTCACAAGGTTCGCCGGGTGCATTTGGAAAGCGCCATTCGCGACGATGCGTCCGCAGGCCAGGACATGATCGCTTTGCCAGGGGCTGATAATCAAACAGCCGTGATCCCTGTGAAGCCCAAGCATCAGGCAAAACCCGACGCAGATCAGCTCAAACGCCGAGAGCAGGAATTGATCGTGGCTATCGCCAAAGACCCGCGCAACGACAAGCTCTTTGCGGAGCTGGGAGATCTGTATATGGAGATGAAAAGTTTTTCGGATGCCAAGGAAACATTCGAGGCGGCGCTCGAGCTCGCCCAGGAGAACGAAGAACTCAAGAAAAAACTCGCCCTGGTGTCGGAAAAGCTCCTCGCCGCGGCTTCTCGGTAGACTTTCGTTTTCGCCCGATTTCCGGTATCATAGCAGGGTATTGGCCGCGGAGTATCGGCGATTCCTGCCAGGGTAGCTCAATGGTAGAGCAGGGCATTTGTAATGCTCAGGCTGGAGGTTCAAGTCCTCTCCCTGGCTCACGGTATGAAATATGACTTTTATAATTCACAGGAATATAAGAAGAAGCAATCCGTGGGGACTAAAGTTGCATGGCAAAAAGGTATATTTAATCATCGCAGGGCTCCATGGGAAAGGAGAATATGTGTACGACGGGGTTGTGAAAACAGTTTTGAAGTAAAGATCTACAACACTAAAAAATTTTGTTCAAGACAATGCTCTGCTCTCTATAATAATGCCTTGCGAGGGCCTTTGAGTCAGGAAACTCGTAAGAAAATATCGGCGTCTCTGCGAACTCTTGTGAATAAAGGGATACATCCACACAAAGGGAAGGTGCTTGTTCCCAGACTCATCAAAAATTGTATATCCTGTGGGGAAACCTTTCAAACTCCCCGCTGGCAAAACCACAAATATTGTAGTGTAAGGTGCTCTATTCGTGATATTGGCAGTCGGAGGACATCACCGAAAGCAGCAAGGGGAAAATCGGGAATAAGACCTGACATTCATCCGGCGATCCGCTTTTACAGCAGATGGGAGGCGAACTTTGCAAGGATTCTCACCTTACTTAAAATCTCTTGGGAGTTTCAGCCCCGAGCATTCGATCTCGGGTTCCAGAAGTATACACCCGATTTCTATCTGCGGGACTCTCATGAGTATATTGAGATAAAAAACTTTCTGTCGGAATATTCCAAAAGGAGAGACGAGGAATTTAGAAAACTATTTCCCAATATTACACTGATCTTGATCCTCAAAAAGGAATACCTTGAATTGCAGGAAAAGTTTGCTCCGCTCATAGATAACTGGGAGTTCAGCTAGTTTGACCGGACCCTTCTTTTAAAGTACAATGATTCAGTATTTGGGGGTGTGGTGGAGTGGTCAATCACAACAGACTGTCATAAGGCAGCTCTTCGAGGCAACTCGACGATGAACTCTCCGGGATAACGGTGAATGCTACAGCATCATTGCCATGCGAACACCGTGGGAACCCCGCAAGGGGAGCGCCGTAGAGACTAGATACCGGAGTATCCTAAATCAGGATAAAGATATAGTCCACACTTCTGGGAAACCAGAGATAACGTGAAATCTGTCGGCCTTTGGCCTACGTAGGTTCGAATCCTACCGCCCCCACCGGTGACGAACGAGTATGATCAAGAAGAAAGGAAGGAAATGGGTAGTGGTGTCGGAGACGACCGTTCGACGTGGCTCACGGCGAGTCCGGCGAACGTTCGGCACCTATGATACAAAGAAAGAAGCCGAACGGCGCTTGCGCCAAGTTGAATTTTTCAAGCGTGTGAAGGGAAAGAAAAAGTAATTGCCGTTGTAGCTCAGATGGTAGAGCAACTCCATGGTAAGGAGTAGGTCGTCGGTTCAATTCCGACCAACGGCTCAAGGGCTTGTTTTTTCAAGGTTTTGTGGTTTAATGTATACTAGCTCCGTTGTCTTGCAAGGAGGTGGCCGTGCGATTTTTTGCGGTTACATGCGTGCTGGCGCTCTGGTGCGCTCCCGTCCAAGCCGATTCAATCACCGTGTCCCTGGAAAGAGTTCTCGACGATTTGGGGATGCAACAGGACTATTTTGACCGGCTCTCGCCGAAGGGCAAGGCCGGAGTGTTTCAAGAATGGAAGGACTTTCAAAATGTGTCGCGCTCGTCATTTCGGGATGCGTCCACTCATGCTCTGGCTCTCGTTTTGGAAGCGAGCGTCATCTGGGACGTAAAAACCACCTTCGATGCCCGCCGGCGAAGCTCGGACATTAAAGAATGGTGGTTTCCCATGAAACCCTTTGTATCCAAGGGTCCGGCTATCTCGTATCCGGTTGGCCTTGCTCTGGGAGGATGTGTTGCCTACGGCCTTGATGTCGCGGCAAAAAAGATGTGGAAGCGTCACCATGGTCGGAATTGGCTCCGGGCGCGACGCATCGCACCGGTTCTCTATGCCGGAGCTCACGTTGCCACCGGGTTCCATAATGCAGGATTAGCGCGACCTTAATTATTGACCCAGGATGCCCGCAAACATCCTGGGTCGTATCGTATTCAAATCTCGAGTTGCCAGAACGGCCATGGTATGCTAGTATTTCCCTCATGCCACAAGATAATTTGCTCCGGCTAAAATGCCAGATCTGCAAGCGGGCGAACTATTATACTTCCAAGAACAAGAAAAAAGTCGAACGCAAACTGGAATATAAAAAGTTCTGCAAATTTTGCAAAAAGCGCACGACGCACAAAGAGGCCAAGCTGACCGGCTAACAAAAAGAGAGATGCTAGCATCTCTCTTTTTGTTGTGTATAATGGAAAGAGTTCTCAAGAGGGGGCATCGTTTAATGGTAGGACGGCGGTCTCCAAAACCGCTAATCTGGGTTCGATTCCTAGTGCCCCCGCAATAAGTCTTTTGTCGATAGATTTGAAATATCCTAGTATCTCTATGACTGAAAAAGTTACTCAATTTCCGGAGGGTGAAAACTGGTTTGTATGGCGTAGTGCCTCCGGAGAGCTACTCAAACTTTTGAAGGGCCGCTACGCGATCACAAAAGATTCCGACGGCACCTACAGAGAGGAATATATAAATCCCGATCTCGGAAAGTGGGAGAACGCCGTACTGGAGTTTGAAGATGCTGAAAGGATCGAGATTCGAGAGATAAAGTCTCGCAAGGACTACGAGGAGATGTTGGTTCGTTGCCGAGAGCTTAACCGAAACCGTACGTGATTTGTTGTATCTAAATTTTGAAAAATAAAAAGGGTGCTTGACTGCAGGGAGGTTA
>CAYQNM010000005.1:23262-28320 GCA_964419015.1 uncultured Candidatus Saccharibacteria bacterium
TTTGTTGTATCTAAATTTTGAAAAATAAAAAGGGTGCTTGACTGCAGGGAGGTTAATCCTTCTTGCCATAAAAGTGCATAAATCCGCATTGACCGATGAGTCTCGATTGATATCATTTTTTCAGCGTCGAGCCGATCTTTGAAAAGGGACAAAAGCATGGCGAAGAATGTTGCGCCGAACGAGAGTGTCAAACGGCCGGGGATCCGGCATGTGATACAACAAGACCGAAAAATCCAGGAACTCCAAGGAGAGCATGGCACCTTGGATCGCAAATACAAGGAGTTGATGCGAACCTTGGGACGAACGGAGAGGGAACTGGACGCCCTCCGCTCACTACATGCGGCCGTTTCAAGCCATCGGATTGCGCCGAAGACTTCAAGCGGCACCAGCGAAGCAACGGCTGTGCTCGTTGCTTCTGACTGGCATGTCGAGGAGCGAGTTCGTCGGGCCGCCGTGAACGGGTTCAACGAGTACAACCTCGATATCGCCCGCCGGCGGGGAGATCTGTTTTTTTCTCATGGTCTCCGCCTGGTGAATATCATGTCCAAGGATGTGACCATCAAGACGGCCATCCTTGCGTTATTGGGGGATTTTATCACCAACGACATTCATGATGAAATGCCAGAAAATAACCAGCTCCTGCCGATGGAAGCCATAACCATGGCTCAGGAAATGATCGCGTCTGGCATCAGGTTCCTTCTGGCGAACTCGAATCTTGACTTGGTGATTCCGTGCCATTCCGGAAACCATGGCCGTACGACGCGCGTCACGCACGTCGCTTCAGAGCACGGACACTCGCTCGAGTATCTCATGTATCATACGCTGGCGGAAATATTCGCTCGGGAGAAGCGAGTCAAGTTCCTGATCCCGGAGTCTTACCATTCCTACGTGGATATTTTCGACAATTTCTCGATTCGATTCCATCATGGCCACAACGTCCGCTACTACGGAGGCGTAGGCGGGATCACGATTCCGGTGAATAAGGCGATCGCCGAGTGGAACAAGGGAAAGCGAGCAAACCTGGATGTCTTCGGACATTTCCACCAATATTTCCCGGCTCCCCAATTCATCTGCAATGGTTCGATGATCGGCTACAATGCGTTCGCATTGAGCATCAAAGCTGGTTTCGAAAGACCGCAGCAGGCATTCTTCCTCGTGGACAAGAAGCGGGGCTTGACTATCAACGCGCCCATTCTCTTCACCTAACGACAACCCCCGAGACAATCGGGGGTTTTTCATACGACGCTGATATCTTCTTAGGTTACATCTATTTTGAGTTTTCGAGATTTTGGCATGGGAGTCTCGATTTGGCGAAGAAGCGTTTCAACGTCTTCTACTTTATACATGCGATAATTGTTAACCGGGTTTCGGTAGGCCATAAGCTTGCCGCGCTCGTCCCAGTTGCGAACCGTCAAGGGGGTAACCCCGAAGAGGGCGGCGACTTCTTTTACAGTGAGGAATTTTTTAGGCACGGGAATAGTGATGAAAAGTTGGAGAAAAGCGGAAGGCCTCGAGAGACTTTTTCAGCAGAACTTTTATGATCATTTGGTAACTTCTATCGAGTTTGACTTTTATATGTTTATAAAGGTTTATGGTAATTCTATAAGAATGCTCTCTATTCGGTCAAGTTGATAAAAAGAGTAGGCAGTACAACATGGGCATAAGGGAGCCGGGAGAGCAAAAACAAAACGGATGTTCTTTTATCAACATTTTTTCGAGGTCGCATGGTAAGATTCTTCTAGGAAATTCAAGTAAAAATCTTATCCGATACGATATCGGATGGGGGTCGGTGAAAATATACCGATGTGAGCTAGAGACGCTACGGTCCCGGCGAGAGCCGGGACCGTAGGGAATGCAGAGTCCATACCGCTTACGACGATGATGGACCTATCGCGAAGTATATCAAATTTTCCCAGCTTTTCCCAGATATTCCATGCCAGGTTCAAATATTCATCGATCTCGACGAGCGTCGGAATTCATCTCGATGTCCGAAGCATCGCAGAAGTGTTCCTACTCGCAGGAATATTTGAGTTTGCTTGCCCGCCGCGGAAAACTATTTGCAAAAAAAATCGGCCGCAACTGGTTCACGACAAACCAAGCACTCGATGAGTACTTGCGCAAGCAGAGCATTCTCATTTCGCTTCCAAAAAGTTTTCTCCCAATGCCGGGAAATCCCATGCTGGTGAGCGCGGCGTTTGCTTCCAGGGACGAAGCCGGAAAATCTTTGCAACCAGGACACGAAGGTCACTCAAAAGTTTACGAAGAATTCGAACGGCTGAATGCCATTACCGTGCCCCACGCTGAATCTCCCGCACCAGCTGTGCCCGCGGCGACTCCGCCTCCGGCATCGCCGCTGATTTTCGAAACCAACATTGCGCCGGAACAGCCGACTTCGGGAGATATTCTCGAAGCCGTTTCGGAACTTACGAAGAAAACTGACTCTCTTCGACACCTTGCCGAAACGGTCGCCGAACGCGTTGCGGCTCCGGAAGTATCCGGGTTCACCCCTGACCAGAGAGACGTTGTGGCATTCGAACAATCTTCATTGCGGTATCGGCTCGCCCGCCTGAATACTCGTGCGCGCTCATTGCTGAAGCATCCTACGAGCTTGACCGCGATCATGGTGACCGTCGTGGTATGTATGTTCATGCTGGTCGGCGGATTCAGCTTCGGCCGAGCGGATGCGCTTGTCCAGCAGATTCGCCAGGTCTTTAAGGATGCCGACACCATTCAGGGGCACTTTCCAGGGACGCACGCCAACGAAGTCCTGGTGTTGGACAAGTCCGGCAATGTTTCGATCTTCGGCCATATCGACACGCAGGGCCAACTCCGGTCGCACGCGCCCGAGGGCGTGGCGCCGATTGTGGTGGATTCGGTGACTAAAGTCGAGAATCTGAATGCCGACTACTTGGATGACCTGAATGCCAAGGATTTTACGCTTGCGTTTGTTACCAAGAACGGCAATCTGACGAGCGACGACGTCTATCTCGAGGGCAATGTCGAAGTCGGCAGGACGCTCAAGGTTAAGGGAGCAACCCGCTTGTTGGATTCCCTGAACGTGTATGGCGCTCTGGGCGTCTTTTCCGATGCGGTGTTTGGCAAGGATGTAACATTGACCAGCGGCAATCTTCGTTTGGAGAAAGGTACCATCGAAATCAACAATCCGACGATGGTTCGGAACCTGAATGCTGAATTTCTGCAAGGCAAAACGCCGGGCGATTTTACCCTCGACTATGTTGTTCAGAACGGCGACCATACGAACCGACTGGCGTTCTTTAACGGAGGCATCTATGGAGGCGACGGAACGTTTTCGAGTTTGGGTGTCGCCGGCAATGTCGGTATCGGCGATGCCAGCGACCGTTCAAAAACGACGTTCACGCTCCACGCCAAACAGTTTTCCGTCGATGCGGATGGCAATGCGACGATTCGGGGGATTGGCACGATGACGGATTTGATCGTAACGAGCTCGGTGCGGTCAAGTTTGGTCCCCTCGGGTTCATTTGATCTTGGCTCGTCAACGCGCCCGTGGAAAAAACTCTATGCGACCGATGCGAGTTTCGGCGGCGATGTGACGGTATCGGGGAGTCTGAATCTTGTGGGGGGCATCAATCTTTCGGGCACGGCAAGCCAATCGTTCAAAATCAATACTGACAACACGTCGTCTGACGCCGAAGACGCATATCTCGCGTTCGAACGCGGCGCAAGCGCTTCGGATGCGACCTTGCGATGGAATTCGACAGGAAATCGGTTCGAGCTCAATGAGCCAGTGTTCATCTCATCGTCCAGCGCGGTCACGCTTCAGGTCGGAGGTAACGCGTCGGTCTCGGCAAATTTCGAAGCAGGCGGGTATGCGTCCGCGAGTTCCTTGTTTGGCGCCGGACTGTCGAACTGCGCCGGAGCTGGAAAACTTCTCTGGAATTCAGGAACCGGACAATTCTCGTGCGGAAGCGACCAGACCGGAAATGGACTTGAAACGAAAGAGGGATATACAACGATTCTAAATCCGACGGCTACGATTTCGTTCGACGCGGGCGGGTTTGCACTGGTCGCATCCGGAAGCACTGAAACAGTGGTCAAACTCGATTACCTCAACGGGCCGGCATCGCGGGCCATCGCGCAGGCCATTACAGGTTTATGGACATTTTCCGGCGGAGCGTCGTTCAGTTCGCCGGTGGAAATCGCAAACACCGCTTCGATTTCAACGTTGCGTCTGAACCTGGGAACCGGCCTGCTCAAATCAACCTTGGGCGCCGTGGGACTCGCCGCCGCGGGCACGGATTACGAAAATCCCCTCACGTTCAGCTATCCGCTTTCTCGGTCGGCGAACACGATCAGTTTTCCGAACTATAAGGGCTGGAACATCCCGTTCATCACCATTGGTAATACCGCGTCGCTGTCGTTCGAGCGGGCGCTCACCGGGACGGCAAATCAGATCACAATCACTGATGGCGGGGCCGACAGCGCCGTGACCCTCTCCATTCCAACACCCTTCATTATGCCTGGCAGAGCATCGGTATCAGGAAACTTCGAAGTACTCGGCACAGCGTCGGTGTCGAGCGATTTCTTTGCAAATGCCAATGCTTCGACTTCGGGTAATTTCGAGCTCACAGCCGGCTATGCCTCTCTTTCCAACACCCTTTGGATCAACCCGCCAGGCAAATCAGGCAACGTCGGCCTTGGCACGAGTAGTCCCACAACAAAACTCGAAGTTCAGGGCACCGCCTCCGCTTCCAATATTCTCACCACGGGTTCTTTTCAGGCCGCCAATGGAGGCGCCACTGTCAGTTACAGCAGATTTGGGACAAATGCGACGGGTCATAGCCTGTCCGCATCCAGTGATCTCTTGATCTCGGGATTGTTTGAGGTCGACAGCAACGCCTTCTTTGACAGCAATGTGTCCGTTTCCTCAAATTTCGAAGCGTCCGGATATGCTTCGGTATCCAAGACATTCGGTTCGTCGCTGACCGGATGTATCTCGGATGGCAACGTTCTCCGCTGGGCTACCTCCGGCCTCTTCTCCTGCGCCATCCTTGCTGATGCGGATATCCCAGATACCAT
>CAYQNM010000006.1:0-8643 GCA_964419015.1 uncultured Candidatus Saccharibacteria bacterium
CTACCAAACCAAAGCGGAGCGCCCTATAGGAGTATTTGAGCGATTGGAGCATACTTGACTTGAGCCTAACAAAGTGTTATTATAGAGCACTGTGGTACTGTCGTGTGCGTAGCAGATGCGGCGTCCGCACCAGCCATCCGGTTTTCCGGACAGGCTGGTGTCCTCGGGCCGTTTTTCCAGTATACCTGGATACGCCCTCCGCCGCAACGCGTATCGGCACAACGGTTCCATAACAAAACGCCCCGGTTTCGACCGGGGCGTTTTGTTATGCCGTTACGCACGCATTTTCAATAAATTCGAGTGTTTTTTCTTGCACAATCCTCTCGGCGATATTGCGTCTAATTCCGTCGGCGTCCGCCGGCGACAGAGCGGTGCGCCCTTGTTCAACGGCTGTTTGAAGCGCTTGCGCCGTCATCCGGCGCACGTCGTCATCGGATGCGGAGAATCCCTGCTCACGGGCTATTTTATGGATAATCAATCCAATCTTTACTTGCCGTTCGGCGTCCTTTCGCCATTCCGTGCGCAAATCGTCTTGGGTTTTGTTCAAATGCGCCAGGTACATGCCGAGTTCCATCCCTCGATGATGCATGTCTCGGTCAAAATCAGCAATCATCGCATCGAGCTGTTCGGTAACCATATCTTGAGAAACGTTCAGGTCGGTCTTTTCTATAAGAGCATCTAGGACTGCCAGTTGGACACGCTGTTTTTCTTTCTGCTGTTTTTCGGCCTTCAGGCCTTCGCGAACGTTTTCTTCGAGCTGGGCCAGGGTCGCAAAACGCCCGACTGACTGTGCAAAGGCATCGTCCAAGGGAGGCTTGTGAACCGTTTGTGTGGTACGCATCGTCACTTGGAAATCCAGCTTCTGTCCGGCGAGTTCTTTATGAAAATAATTCTCGGGGGCGTTGAGCGAGAATGACTTGGTTTCGCCCGCGCGCATGCCAACCAATTGATCTTCAAAGCCGGGCATGAACGTATTCCGGCCAAGAATCAACGGATGGTTTTTGCTCTCTCCCCCTTCAATCAGTGTACCGTTTTTGAAGACCTGGAAATCGACTTCGACGCGATCGCCGTTTTGGGACAATCCCTCCTTGTCGCGATAGGCGGCCCGCGACATGCACAGGGACTCCAGAGCCCGGGAAACTTCTTCCGCAGTCACCTCAACCGTTTTGCGCTTGATCTGGCATGTTTCAAACGAAGGCAAGTGAAATTCGGGAAAAAGATGCACGATGACTGAATACCGGAGCCGTTCGGCCGTATTTTCTTTCACCTGAAGATCAGTGACCTTCAGTACATCGAGATCGTTGGCCGCCAGGGCCTCGGCAAGCGTCGCTTCGATAGTCGTCTCAAGAGCATGCTGAAGCAGTTTTTGCTGGTCGATCCGCTCGCGTGCGAGATGGCGAGGCGCTTTTCCTTTCCGAAAGCCGTTGATTTCGATGTGAGCGGCAAACTCCTCTTCGGCACGGCCAATATACTGCCGTAATTCGTCGGCTCCAACATCAGCCGTGAGTTCGCTCCGCCAGGCATCAAGTTTTTTGAGGGATGCCTCCATACGTTATTCCGGGACCGCCTCCACCGCAACGGGCTCTACGGGAGCCGTCTGCGAACCAACTTCGGTGAAGCTCATGTTTTCCTTCGGAGAACGGACGTCGATTTTCCAGCCAGTGAGTTTTGCGGCAAGACGCACGTTCTGACCGCGGCGCCCGATGGCCAGCGAAAACTGGTCGTCAGCAACTTCGACGAGCGCCAGTTTGCGCTCTTCGTCGACAATTTTTACATCGAGCGTTTTTGCCGGAGAAAGCGCGTTGGCGATAAAGTTCTTAGCTTTTTCATCCCACAGGATGATGTCTATCTTCTCTCCCGACAACTCGTTGATGACCGTCTGTACGCGAACTCCTTTTTGTCCGACAAGCGAACCAATGGGATCCACGCCCTCTTCCTTTGAAGCGACGGCGATCTTGGTGCGGGAACCCGCTTCGCGGGCGATATCTTTGATCTCAACAACGCCGTTGTCAATTTCGGGTACTTCAACGCGGAAAAGTTCCCGTACCAACGTGGGATGCGCCCGCGACAAAAGGACGACGGGACCACGAGACGTTTCCTCTGTTCGCAAAATGACACAGCGGAAGCGCTGGCCAATTCGATAGTTGTCACCGGGAACCTGTTCCACCGGAATCAAGAGTCCATTGGTTTTGCCAAGATCGATAAACACCAACGCTCCCTCGCGGCGCTGGACCAAGCCGCTAACCAGTGTCCCTTCCTTATTCTTGAATTCAGAGAAAATAGCGTTGCGCTCCGCCTCTCGGAGGCGTTGAATAACCACCTGCTTTGCCGTCTGCGCGGCAATACGGCCAAACTCGGTATGCGTTTCCAAAGAAGTTATCAATTCGTCGCCAACCTGCACATCGGGCTTGCGTTCCCGGGCATCGGAAAGAGTAATGTGCTTTTCCGGATTGAACTTGACTCGCAGTTCGCCATCGGCTCCGACCATTTCCTCCGGGGCAAGCGTCGCGTCGCGCCTGCCACGCTGACCTTCGAAATCCTGGAAATCGGGTTTTTCTTCGGTGAGCTTGGCGGGTAGGGGGCCGGTGATATATCCTTCATCGTCAACACCCTCCACGACGTAGTGCGTTTGAGTCATAACCAAACCGCCGGTCTCCGAATCCAGCTTACATTTGATAATTTGGCCTTTTTTGCCGTAGTCGCGCTTGTAGGCGGCGGCAAGCGCTGCCTCGATCGTCTCAAGGACACTTTTTTCGGCGATTCCCTTCTCTTCGGCAATCTGCCTGATCGCCGACAAAAATTGCTTCGTATCGATCATCTCATTAGAGGCCGCGGGGTGAATATCCTGCCGAGTATCTCTCAAAAGAATCCCCACCGTGCGGTATGAAAGAAGAAGCCCGCTCACGAGCGGACTTGCCTATACCATAATGTTACCAGATTCCAAGAAAGAGTCAAGGTCTCTTGGGGATACGATGAATACCACGTTTCTGCCGCATGCCGGCTTTGTTTTTTGCAAACTTATCCACAAATTTCTCTCTTTACAAAAAGGGGTGGTTCGTTAAGGTGACCTTGGGCATCTTCAGTGGATACTTCACTGTATCACTATGCCCGGCAAGGTCCACCATCGACCATGGCGACATCCCAGAACCTGCAAGACGAACTGGAAAAAAAGCTGCACGACATCGCCCTGCACGGCAGACAAGATCAGGCCGCTCATTATGCGCGACAGCTCGGACTTCCCTTCTCTGACCTGAAAGGTATCCCGATCGACACGGAAACGCTCGCGCTTTTGGATGAAAACGCCTCTCGCACGGGCAATATCGCCCTCATTTACAAGAGCGGCACCACGGTGATCGCAGCAGTCGTTGATCCTAAAAATCAGGCAACCGAGTCGGTTCTGAACCGACTCAAAGAGCGCGGGTTTTCCGTTAAGCTCCTAATGACGACCCCAGAAGGATTGGAAACCGTCTTGAGCCGTTATGCCAGCATCACGTCAACCGAAACATTCGAAGTTGGGGCCATTGAAATCAACGAGCAGGAGCTTGATGCCCTGCAAGCCAGCATCAAAGATCTGTCCGACCTGCGCAATCAAGTTTCCGGTGTCGCAGTCACGCGGCTTCTAGAAATCCTCATCGCCGGGGCGCTGAAAACATCCGCATCAGACATTCATTTCGAACCCGAAGCGGGAACGACACGGCTTCGCTATCGTTTGGACGGCCTGCTTCATGATGTCACCACACTTGACCCCGATTATTACGTTAAGATTCTCAACCGAGTCAAGATCCTTTCCAAGCTCAAACTCAACATCCACAGCGCGCCCCAAGACGGACGTTTCACGATCCGACAAAAGGAAACAGCCATTGAGGTCCGTGTTTCCATTCTGCCAAGCGAATACGGGGAGACCATTGTCATGCGGCTTTTGGATCCCCGTTCGATCAACACCCGTTTGGAGGATCTGGGCATGCGGCCGGACACTCTGAAACAAGTCCGCCTTCAGCTCCAAAAACCCAACGGCGCCATCCTCACCACAGGACCCACTGGCTCTGGAAAAACCACAACGCTCTACGCATTCGTCACAAGCCTGAACACACCCGACGCAAAGATTATCACCGTAGAGGATCCCATCGAATATCACATCACCGGCATCTCGCAAACCCAAATCGATCCGGCCAAGGGATATACGTTTGCCAACGGCTTGCGAGCCATCGTACGGCAAGACCCGGACATTATCCTCATCGGTGAAATACGCGACACCGAAACTGCTGACATCGCTCTGCACGCCGCATTGACCGGGCACCTCGTCTTTTCGACGATCCATACCAACGACGCCGCTGGGACGATTCCGCGCCTTCTGGACCTGGGAATCAAGCCGGAAACCATTGCCCCGGCCATTATCATGGCTATGGGACAGCGGCTGGTACGCCGTCTGTGCCCGAACTGTCGCATCGAGGGCACACTACCCCCCGGCGAGGCGGCTCGCATCAATGAGTCGTTAGAACCAATCCGAAAGCAGTTCAATCTGCCTGCCGTAACTGAAAAAACTCCGATACAGTTTCCCGGCAAATGCGCTGAATGTAACGAGCTGGGTTATAAAGGACGGGTCGGTGTCTACGAAGTCTTTACCGTAAGCAAGGCTGTCGAGGAGCTGATTATGACATCGCCGAGCATTTCAGCAGTGCGAGATTTGGCGATCGCTGAAGGTATGGTCACTATGCTCCAAGACGGATACATGAAACTCCTAGAAGGCATCACGTCGCTGGAAGAAGTCCGCCGCATTCTGGGATGAAGACGAAAAAGAACCTTTATAACCTGTAGGCAAACGCCCGAATTTTAAGAAAACTCGGGACAGGATAACTCTGAGGAGTAGTCCAGTCGAAACCAAGCTATCCGACTAAGATATTATCCCGGTTGAGCCTGGCTTGCAGGACGCAATTAAGCTCAATTGCCTACAGATTATAGAGGTTCTTTGGGAAGTCTGGAACGTAAAATCCCGATTGCATAACGGGATTTATACGCGTATTTTAGTTTAGATTAGGTTTTATGTCAACCCCCTGTGCGCCAAGCCCAGGCAACGCAAAAACTCCCGCATGACCGTCTCCTCCCCCCTCAAAGAACACCCCAAGGCATCCGATGTGGTTCCCCACGCGATCGTCGAAGATCAGACGCTTGACACGACGCTTCGCCCTCGGACATTTGGTGAATATGTCGGACAAGACCAGATCAAGGAGAATCTCAAAATACTCATCGGAGCGGCGCGCAAGCGCAACGAACCGATCGAACACCTTTTGTTTCACGGCCCGTCCGGATTGGGCAAGACGACCCTCGCTTCTCTGGTTGCCAAAGAGTTGGGAGCGAATCTGAAAGTCACATCCGGCACCGCGCTCGAAAAGGCCGGCGACATCGGAGCAATTCTCACCGGTCTGACGGACGGGGACGTATTATTCATCGACGAGGTGCACCGCTTGAACAGCATGGTGGAGGAAGTGATCTACCCTGCCATGGAGAATTTCAAACTGGACATTGTCATCGGTAAGGGCAACTCCGCCAAGACGCTCCAGATCGATCTTCCCCGTTTCACCTTGATTGCCGCAACGACCAAGATTTCCGCACTCTCCGCCCCGTTCCGCTCACGGTTCGGCGCCAACTATCGACTCGACTTTTATACGCCCGAGGACATCCGTCAGATCATCAGGCGTTCGGCGGCACTTCTGGAAATTACCCTAGATTCGGAGGCGCAAATGACCATTGCCCTAGCTGCCAGGGCCACTCCACGCATCGCCAATCGCCTACTCAAGCGCGTGCGCGATTATGCGCAGGTCAAAGACATCGCCGCTATCGACCAGGAAACCGCGCGCCAGGCACTGGCCATGCTTGAGATCGACGAGAAGGGCCTTGAAGAGACTGATCGGAAAATTCTCCGCGTTATCGCCCAGGAATTTGATGGGGGGCCGGTCGGACTAAAATCCATCGCGGCAGCGCTTTCGGAAGAAGAAAATACCCTGGAGGATGTGTATGAACCCTATCTCATGCGTCTGGGTTTTCTGGCTCGCACGCCCAAGGGCCGCATCATCACCTCCGGCGGACTCAAACATCTCGGCCTGGCATCGAAAAACGAGTTTGAATTTTAATTCCCATGTCCGGGCATAATCGTTGGTCACAGATAAAAAGGAAAAAAGATGTCTCTGACGCCAAAAAGGGCAAAGTGTTCAGCAAGCTCGCGCGGTTCATCTCCATCGCCGCGCGCGGAAATCCGGACCCCAAGAGCAATCCGCGCTTGAAATCAGCCATCGAGAACGCCAGGGCGGTCAACATGCCCAATGAGAACATCGAGCGAGCGATCAATAAGGTTTCCGACAAGGATTCGGCGCAACTAGAAGAACTCCAGATCGAGGCGCTTGGGCCGGGTGGATCGGCGCTGATCATCATCGCCATCACCGACAACCGCAATCGGACAATTGGCGAGATTAAGACACTCCTCATGCGAATGGACGCCAAGCTCGTCAGCCAAGGGTCGCTCGCCTGGATGTTCACCAAATCCGGTACGGAATGGAAGCCGACAGCCCCAGTAACCCTCGATCCGACCGATGCCGAAAAACTTGAGAATATCATCGAAGCTCTTGATGAAAACGACGACATCCAGAATGTCTTCACAAACGTCGAGCTCGACGAAACATAACCATCTGCCATGATTATCCTTGGAATCGACCCGGGCACAACCAGAATCGGCTATGGCTTCGTCGAGTGGCAGGAGAACGTCGTCCGATGCCTATCCTACGGCATTCTCCGAATTGACGGGCCCGGCCATGTGGACGGGCTCACACAAGCCGCAGAACAGCTCTCGGAGCTGATCTCCCTCCACCGTCCCGAGGCAGCGGCCATCGAAAAGCTCTTTTTCTCCAATAATCAAAAAACGGCGATGCGCGTAAGCGAGATGCGCGGAGTACTGCTGGCAACCTTGGCCCGGCACAATCTTGCCATCAGCGAATTCACGCCGATGCAAGTCAAACAGTTCGTCGCAGGATATGGAAAAGCGGACAAGAAACAGATGCAAAATATCGTTCGCCTCCTCCTGAAGATTGACCGCCCGATCACGCCGGACGATGCCGCCGATGCCTTAGCGATTGCCCTCTGCTATGCCCCGCCTCGCCGTGGATAACCGTTGCTTGACTTTCACATGCCGCTCATTAGAATATCCGCATCGGTGGCTTTCGGATGCCCTCCGATCCACGACTGGTCGAGCGTAGCAGAATATTTTATACCCATTTCCCATGTACGAAGAACCTGCCCGCATCGAAGACTACGAGGAAGAAGACGGAGAGGATGAGGATGGATTAACGACGAAGACTGAACGAAGCGAGGATGATAAAGAAGACGGAGAGGATGAGGAACTGTAAAGCACTTCGCGCTCCTCATCAAAAACCTGCCGTACGGCAGGTTTTTGATTACTGGGAAACTTTGATGAATTTACCCTTTCCAGCTCGAATGACGTCTCCGGGTCGCACCTGGTAGTCCCAACTCTCCGGGGCCATACCATTCACCCTTACTCCTTTTTGGTCAATAAGTTGTTTAGCGGCGGATTTTGACGGCGCAAGGCCTGTGGCGACAAGCACTTCGACGATGGTGCCCGATGCCGATACTTCTTGGGGCTCACGAGCTTCACTGACAGCATCACTACCGTGATACATGTTGACGAGCTCATCTGCGAGGGCTTCCTTAAATTGCCGAGGATCGCCCGAAGCACACTCTTCGATCCATGTCATATCCCTCTCGGTGCATGACTCAAATATCTGCCGGGTTATGTCATCGTCGATCTCGAGAACTTTGCGCCTGATCTCCTGGGGTGAGTCGTCGAGCGCGATGATTTCCCCCTCACTCTTGCTCATTTTTTTGCCGGCGTTATTCGTCAGAAGTTTTCTGGTAAAGACCAATTTATCTTTGCCCAGGTACTGCTTGGCGAGCTCCCGCCCCATCAGCATATTAAACATCTGGTCAGTGCCTCCCACTTCCCCGTCGACATCGAGGGCGACCGAATCGTATCCCTGCATGAGCGGATAGAGGAATTCATGGATATGGATCGGCTTTTCTTTTTTCAATCGTTCCTGGAACATGTCCCTGACGAGCATCTGCTGAACAGTGGCGCGGCTTGCCAGATCGAGAACATCTTCAAGCGACATTTTTTCCAGCCATGCGCTGTTATAGACGACCTCAAACGAACTGCGGGGCAGAATCTTTTCAATCTGCTCCAGGTACGTCGCCATGTTCGACGCCACCTCTTCTTTTGTGAGTTGCCGCCTGGTGGCTTCCTTGTCAGTAGGGTCACCGATCTGGGCGGTAAAGTCGCCGATCAACAGCACCGCCTTGTGGCCGAGTTCAACAAGGTGTTTCAAAAAAAGAAGGGGTGCCGTATGTCCCAGATGGACCTTTGAACCCGTGGGGTCGATCCCCCAATAGATCTTCAGTGGCTTATCTGACGCCAATCTCTCGGCGGCAACTTCTGCCGACGGGAATACGCGTTCAATGCCACGCGTAAGGAGTTCTTGGATTTTTTCTTTGCGAGAAGTCATAACAGTATGCGCTCTCTGCATGATACCCGGTATCAAAATCCTTGTAAATACGGAAGTTTCGTGGCAGAATTGCAAGTGA
>CAYQNM010000006.1:8743-16515 GCA_964419015.1 uncultured Candidatus Saccharibacteria bacterium
CTCGATGCCGATCTTCAAAAAAACGCGGAAGACTTGGTTGCAAAATATGCCGCCGTCAATAAACAAAAATATAAGGCCTCCAACGCGGCCTTGGTGGCGATCGACCCAAAGACCGGCGGCATCTTGGCTCTGGTCGGCTCGGCAAATTACTTTGATACCGAAAACCAGGGAAACTACAACGTAGCCACGGCACTCCGCCAGCCGGGGTCGGCATTCAAGCCATTCGCATATGCGACAGCTTTCATGAAAGGATACCCAGACTCTACGATCCTCTTTGACGTCAAAACAGAATTCAATCCCTCGTGTTCTCCTGATGGCCTGCAAACAAAAGACCGCTTCGGGTTGGAGTGCTACCACCCTCAAAATTACGACGCTTCCTATCATGGCGCAGTGACGCTTCGCCAGGCGCTTGATCAGTCCCTTAACATTCCGTCAGTGAAAACGCTGTATCTTGCCGGCATTGATGACACAATCAACCTTGCCCAGCGCATGGGTATCACAACCCTTACCGACCGGTCGCGCTACGGCCTCTCGCTCGTGCTTGGAGGAGCAGAGGTTCGCCTTGTCGACCTTGTGTCGGCATACGGGGTGTTTGCAAACGAAGGAATCAGAAACCCTTGGGGAATCGTCCAGCGGATTGAGCGAGCCGACGGAACGGTTTTGGAAGACCGGAAACCGGAATCCTCCCGCGTTCTTGATGCCAACATAGCAAGGCTCGTCAGTGATGTATTATCAGACAACAACGCGCGTGCGCCGGTCTTTGGATACAACAGCCCCCTCTATATCCCCGGTCGCGATGTCGCCGTAAAAACAGGTACAACTCAATCAAACCGCGACGCCTGGGCCGTGGGCTATACACCATCTCTAGCTGTAGGTGTTTGGACGGGGAATAACGACAATACGCCCATGACCAGGGCCGGTGCGGGTATTAGTGCGGCTGGTCCATTGTGGCATGAGTTTCTGGTAACCACGCTTGGTGGTTCTGCAGGAGAATCGTTCACAAAACCAGAGCCCGTCCTTTCTGATAAAATTATGCTGAATGGTACGTATCTCTATCAATCGCCCAATTCCGCAACTCCAGAGATCCATACCATTCTCTATTATGTTGATCGAAACAATCCTCTCGGGGGTTTCCCGGGAAACCCTGACGCAGATCCGCAGTTTTCAAATTGGGAATGGGCTGTCCACAATCTCTTTCGTCCGTGACATTAGCGGATGATGATTCTTTTGAAGGTAACTCCCTGCCCTTGTAAGAATTCCGCCAGCAAGCCCATACGCGCCGCGAGTTCATTTGCTTCTGTTTTTGTTGGTGTTTGTATGACAATGCGCGCATCCGCAATGTGATAGGCAACCCGCAGAAGCGAGAAATCGAAAGTCTTCAAGTTGTTTTGGGTAAAAAATTCCGCAAGAAGTTCTCCGATATAGCGTTCGGATTCTTGCGCTGTAAGATGCTTGCGATCTGTCCAAGAGAGAACGGTTTTGAGAGGGCGAAACATGTTATTGGCGAAGCGGCATAACCAAATAGACGAGGCTTCTTTTGTCGTCATCCGGCCGCATCACAAGCGGTCCGCCCTGGCCGGTGAATTCAAGGAGAACCTTGGGGGTCGAAATCGCCTTGAGACCATCGAGAAGGTATTGAAAGTTCAAAATAATTTCGAAGGGCTCGTTTTTTAAAAGCGCTGGAAGGGACGCTTTGACTTCTCCTCGGCTAGAATTTTTGGCGGCGATCGTTATGCTGTTATCGGAGCATTCGAGTTTGACATCGGAGATGCTTGAAGAAAAAAGGCCAGCAAGACGGATTTTTTGTCCGAGGTCGTCTTTGGAGACCAGTGCCTTTGAAAGCGCCTTTTCTGGGATAAACTTTGCGTACTCAGGATATTTCCCGTCAACCAAGCGGGATACCAATTCAAAGTCGTCACTTACCAACGAGAGTTGATTGTCTCCAATGCGCATATCAAGGTCGTCAGAAACCTCTCCTCCAATACGGATAAGTTCTGTGACGGTGGCCCGCGGAATAATAATTGTTTGATTAGCCACGCTCTTTAATGAAACCATCCTCTCGATGAGCCGAAAGCTGTCCGTCGCCGCGCAAACGAGGGTATCGCCGGCAAAACGCATGCACATGCCAGCTAGTTCCGGTCGAGCCTCGGAAATCGCTACTGAATCAAGAATCGAAGCCGCAATATCCTTTAACACTGCGCCCGGGATACGACATATCGGTGGTTCCTTTATTTTTGGAATGAGCGGGTATTCCTTGGCATCGAATCCGAGTATTTGGGTCTTGCAGTGTTCCGCGTCAACGAAAAGGCTGTTGTTTTTTGTTGTGAGGGTAATCGCGTCTTGTTGAATCGTTGAAATGAATTCGGAAAGAATCCGCCCGGGAATAGCAATCTCTCCCACCTCTTCGATTTTTGCCCCAATCCTCATGGTAATTCCGATCTCGAGATTGGTAGCAGAAACCCGAAGGCGTCCTTGTTCGGTTTTAAGAAGGATGTTTTGAAGAATGGGTAATGAGGAGTTGCGAGCGGCAACACGCTCGACCAAAAAGAGCGCTTGTTTGAGATTTTTCTGGCTGACCGTAATGTTCATATTAATAAGAAGATTTAATTATTACTATTATTAGTGTAGGGATTCTCTGTTGAAAAGTATAGGTGCTCGACGTATTCTCCGCTGAAACTCTATCTGAAAACGAGCAAGCGTTGCTCTGTTTTTTGTGGAAAACCCTCTGACAAACAAGGGAAAGTTGGTGGAATTTTTGGGACATCTTTTTTAAAACAGCTCACTTTCCCCTCCCTATACACAGGCCACCAACACCTCTTTCAACAATGCTTATTTTTCAAACGATGCGTAAATACGTTCCTTGATCAGGATGAGTTCTTGTTTGAGTGATTCTTCTTCCGCTTCTTCTTTCCTTATTTTTTCACAGGCATGAATAACCGTGGAGTGATCTCTCCCCCCGAGTTTTTGGCCAATTTCAGGGAACGAAAGCTTGATTTCCTCTCGGAGAAGAAACATGGCGATTTGCCGCGGCCGAACAATTTCTTTTTTGCGACTTCGTTTAGTCAGATCAGCAAGAGAAAGAGTATAAAATTCAGCAACCGCTTTCAGGATATTCTGTGGAGATGTTTTTCTGTACGGGACACTGAGATACGCCGTCAAAATGTTCTTAACCTCCTTGAGATCGGGAGATTTGTTGTAAATCTGGGCAAATGCGATGACCCGATTGAGGGCCCCTTCGAGTTCTCGAACATTTTTTTGTATATTCGTTGCGATATACGCCAGCGTATCGTCGTATGCCTGGTGTCCACGTTCGACACATTTTGCTTTCAGGATGGCAAGCCTTGTTTCAAAGTCTGGCATGCCAACATCAGCTATCATTCCCCCTTCAAAACGCGAACTCAAACGTTCTTCCAGAGCCGGAATCGCTTTGGGAAGGCGATCAGACGTGAGTATGATTTGTTTATTTTTGGTATAGAGTTCGTTGAAAAGAGTAAAGACGATTTCTTGGGTTTTTTCCTTGCCGGCGATGAATTGTATGTCGTCAATGATTAACAAATCAAGTTTCGCATACGTATTTTTCAAATCCTCAATCGTTTTTATGCGCGTTGCTTCGACGATTTGGGCAGTCAATTTTTCCGCGGCAATATAGAGAACTCGGCGATCAGGGACTTCGGCGAGAAGTTTGTTGCCGACAGCTTGGACGAGATGTGTTTTCCCTAATCCAACACCGCCGTAAATGAAGAGCGGGTTATATGATTTGCCGAGATTTTTCGAAACGGCCATCGCAGCCGCATGGGCAAGTTCGTTGTTGGAGCCGACAATAAAAGAATCAAACGAGTACTTTCGATTCAAATGAGTAATGCGGTCGATGTCCTGATCGGGATCGGCGGGAGACTTGTCCTCCAGATCCCTTTCCATGAGCATTTTTGAAATATCTTGCTTGATGAACTCGGGTTTCGGTTGGCCGATGACATATTTTATTTCCCGAACCTCCGGAATGTGTTTGCGAATTGAAACAAGGAGTTGTTTGTTGAATTTATTTTCCAACCATTCGCGAACAAAACCGTTTGGCACACTGACCATGAGGGTGTTCGGGTCTCGGGAAAGAACAAGCGTGTTTTTAAACCAAGTGGTGAAATTTGCGCGCGAGAGAGATACTTCAAGTTCCCCAAGCACCGCTTTCCAGAGTTCTTCGTTGGTCATGAGAATATGAGTGATGCGGAAGTTTGCGATTCAACGCTCCGAGATGAATGAACCAATTATACAAGATACTTTTCTCGACTGAAGAGCTCAAAATGCCGATATTCGTTGATATGGTGTTTATAACAAGTGGAAAACAGCGCGTAAATATTGACACTGATATTTTTTGGGTATGAGACGCGCCATCTTTGGCTATCGCGTTGACTGTTGTTTTTGGAAAGAGTAGGATAGAGATGTTTTCAGTTTAATTTTCACGGGTGTACTATGAAATCAACGGTATTCAGGCCAAAAAAGAAAAAGCGTAAGCGAAAACATGGTTTTCTGGAACGCATGAAGTCAAAATCGGGACGCAAGGTCTTGGCTCGACGCAGGAACAAGCGTCGCCAGCGCTTGTCGGTGTAGGATAGGTGTCGAACGGGTCGTTTCTGTTGTGCTGCTCATGGCGTTCCCCAAAGAAAATCGACTCAAAAGAGAAAAGGATTTTAGGGAGCTGTTCCAAAGAGGAAAAACGGTGCGCGGCGACTTTTTATTCGTCAGGTACCTGCGTCACGCTTTAGGATTTCGTGTCGGTATCTCGGTGCCGAGCACGACCGCAAAAAAAGCCGTCCATCGCAACCGTATTCGGCGGGCTGTAAGCGAGGCTCTTCGCAAGGAGCGCAAGCAATTTACTTCCGGCGACATCGTTGTTGTTGTCACCAAAGTCGCTCCCCTGCCGGAACTTACCCGCGATCTCCTTCGTGTTCTTGCGAAGATCAACTCCGATTATCATGGCTGATATCCTTATTCTTCTCATCAGAGCGTATCAGACACTAGCGCGTTACGCGACGGTATCAGGCGTGATGGGTGTGAACATTGGCGGATGCCGTTTTATGCCGACATGTTCCGACTACTGTAAAGAAGCGCTGGCGACGCACGGGGCTGTTTCCGGGCTTCGGCTTTCTGCGTGGAGAATACTTCGATGCGCTCCTTGGACCCCTGCCGGCACTGATCTTATTCCTCCATCCCATGGCAACACTTTTTAACTCCTTGCTCTATCGTCCGCTTCTGAACGGTGTCGTCTTTTTTTATACCCTTTTTCCCGCACATGACTTTGGTTTGGCAATTGTCATACTCACCCTGGTGGTGCGGGTCATACTCTCCCCGTTATCGGTTCGCGCCGTTCGCTCACAGCGCGCACTCAGTGTCCTTCAGCCGAAGATAAACGAAATCAAAGAGAAACATAAAAACGACCAGGCTGCCCAAGGAGCCGCTGTCATGGAACTGTATCGCCAGCACAAGGTGAATCCCTTGGCGGGGTGTCTGCCGCTTCTTATTCAGATTCCCATCATTGCCGCGCTCTACAGGGTTTTTCTGGCAGGATTCAAACCGGAGAATCTCGCGCTGCTCTACGGGTTTGTTCGAAATCCGGGCGTCATCAGCACGCTTTCTTTCGGCCGCATTGATATCGCTGTCGGAAACTGGATCCTCGCCATTCTTGCCGGGCTGACCCAATTCGTTCAAGGACGCTTGAGTATGGCATTTATGCCCCAGGCCCAAAAGGGTGGCGAACTGGCGGTTATGAATGCGCAAATGACTTACTTTTTCCCGCTCCTGATCGTGTTTATCAGCTGGAGCCGTCCGGCGGGGTTGGCGTTGTATTGGATTACCACAACCCTTGTCTCAATCGGCGAACAGATTTATATTAAGCATACGTCACCATCACCATGAACGACACGACCTCTATTGTCACGGACATCATACGGGCGCTGACGGATTTCATGCGTCTTGAGTGTAAGATCGAGGTTCAAAACATCGCCGACTTGGAGCGGGCCGCTGTCGCGGTCTCCATCACGACTCCCGATCACGCGAAGGTCCTGATCGGCCAAAACGGCCAGAATCTTAAATCTCTAGAACACATCGTGCGTTTGATCGTGGCCCGTCGCCTGGGCGAAGGGATGAGTATAGCGATCGATGTGAACGACTATCGAAAATCGAAAACCGTCTATGCCGTCGAACTTGCCCGACAAGTGATGGACCGCGTGCGCAATACCCGCAAAGCTGAGGCCCTTGCGCCGATGAGCGCGTACGAACGCCGGGTTGTGCACATGGAGCTTGCTTCGTGTTCCGATATTGCCACGGAAAGCATCGGCGAAGAACCCCAACGCCGGGTTGTTATCAAGCCGTTCCCGTAAACAGCTCCATTAGGGAGCTGTTTTGATACTGTAGAGTTTTCCGTCGAACGCATTGGTGATGAAAAGAAAGCTCTGGTTGCGTGAAAATACCATCGCACGGACGCTAAGATACCCGTGTTCCATCTCCGAGACGATGACCGTATCGGTTCCGATGTCGACCGAAATTCGATGCAAAATCTCGGGCCGTACGGTATGGAGGTCGCTCTTATCGCCGTTTCCCTTGTCCGATGTTCCGCATACGACCGTAGTTTCATCCAGCGGCCAGGCGCAGTGCGAAGCCAAGGCTCGCAATGGCAAGATGCGATATCCATTAGTCAGGATATCTTTATACCATAGTTCCGAAACCCCTTGGTCGTTTATAGTGGAAAACAAAAGTCGACGTCCGCTCGGGGACCAGACTGTTTCAAGATCCTCTTGGTCACCGAGGATTTTTGTGACTTCACCCTGGAGATTCAAAGCAAGGAGATCATAATTCTGCCCGCTTTTAATCGTGAGGGCGATCATGCGATCGGATGGCCATACGAGGCTGCCGACGGCGCTTCGTGTGCGAAACAGCGCATGGGAGTCGGATCCGTCGGGATTTGCCACCATGACCGATGATTCGCCGTTTCCGCCGAGAATAAAATAAGCAATCCGGCTCCCATCGGGTGCGAACGCCACTGAGCGCACCGTTGCGGGGAGCGCTCCTGACTGCTGCGTTGAGTAGTCGTACCACCGGTAACGCAAACCCTGGGAGGTAGCAAATGAGCTTATGACGAACTGCTTTGTTGGCGACCACACACTGGTGACAAAACGAGGCAGTTGAGTATTAGAAATGATTTTTTCCGAGCGCTTATCCCCGGCAACTTCGATTGCTCTACCGGTATCCTGTTCGTAGTAGAGCGCGGAGTCCGAGGCGTTGCCGGGCGTCAGGGCTGTTACCCGTACGGCGCTCAAGGGAACTGCTGCCTGGTTTTGAGGGCGGCCGATTTCAAGCTGGTTTTTTCCGAGCGAAAACTTGCCCAAAAGCGAACCCGCCACGGTTGCGCCGTTTGCGGAAGAGAGATTCTTTCCGGATGTCGCCACCAGATAGCCCCCGATGGTTACGCAGCATATTATGGCGATTCCGGTAAGCGCAAGAAGCAAGGATGATTGTTTCATGGTGCTCGATTAGGTCGCTTTATCCAGAAGATCCTCGTAAAGCTGGATCTGTATCTCATTAAACTCCTCTGCTTCTGCCTCGGCTGCTTCCTCGTATGCAGCCATGTGTTCAAGTGATTCCCGATATGTGGCCACATGGTCCCGATACATGAAGTATACCCCGATCAGATACCACGGTAAAAGATCGAGTAATGGGATGAGTTCCGCGATGTTTGCCCAGAGATTTTTTACGGCCGGGTTTCTGGTTGTTCTGGTTATCCG
>CAYQNM010000006.1:16615-26404 GCA_964419015.1 uncultured Candidatus Saccharibacteria bacterium
TGTTGGCTGTAGGCCAGGAGATTGCCTCGGATCACTTCGTTGGCTATCCCCTCCTGTGGTGGCCCTGGCGGCTGATCTACCATTCTCTAAGCATACCATACCCGCTCTACTGGCTGGTGATTTTGGCCCACTCGTCCTTGGCCTTTTCGATTTCGAGAATCTGGCGCGGATCGGACGTGATAATTTGGTCTTCGGCGTACGAGGCTACTACGCGGATGCCGATATGGTTTTGACCAAGGAAAAAGAGGCCGAAGCCGACGCGGGCTTCCAACAGATAATACTTTTCTGCTTCGGTCAGATTGAATGTTTCTTTGACGATGTCGATCGCCGCTGGCGACTGTTTCATGAGAATCTGCATCGAGGAGTTGGTGACGATCGATTTGCCCTGGGGCGTCGCCATGAAGTCAGGAATATCCTGCGAGATGGTCGTCAGTCCGACATAGTACTTACGTCCCCGCTTGGCGATGTTGAACAGGAAATCTGCTCCCGCGGGATACTTCATGAGCCACCAGGCCTCGTCGACAATGAGGAGGCGCCGTTTAAGTTCCCGCCTGATCTGTGTCCAGATATGATTGAGAATCAGGTACATCGCCACCGGACGCAACTCTTCTTCCATGTCGCGGATGCTGAATACCATGAGTGCGTTATCCAGGGAAACATTCGTCGGGTGGTTCAAGAAGCCCGCGAACGTCCCTTCGGTGAACTTTTTCAGTCTGGTGGCCATCGATTCAGCCCCCGTAAGGCCGCTCAAGACATTCTGCAGGTCGGACAGTACGGGCGGCGCGGTTTTAGAAAAGTCAGATTCCGGCGTAATGTCCTTGATGGCGTACGTCTGAATCAGTGCCTCGTCCAGAATCGCATCTTCCTGCGGCGTCAGCTCCCCCAGGAGCAGCTTAAGCAATCCGGCAAGGCCCAGGACATGCGAATTGAAAACGTCGGCTGGCGACTCGCCTTCCTTGAGTGCTGGCAAGTCGAATGGATTGAGGTGCTGGTCGGAGTTGATCGAGATTTTAATCGTCGAACCGCCGACGGTGTCGGACAGGTACTTATATTCGTCTTCGGGGTCGATCACGAGCACTTGGGTGCCCAGAATCAGACTGCGCAAGATTTCGAGCTTGATCGTGTAGCTTTTGCCGCCGCCTGATTTGCCGAAGACCACCGAGTTGGCGTTTTCCAGTTCAAAACGATCAAACAGCACCAGGGAGTTATTATGCGTGTTGATGCCATAGAGGATGCCGGAACTGGAGGTGAGGTTGGAAGAAACGAAAGGAAAAATGGAAGAAATTGGTTCCGTGTTCAGCGAGGTGTAGACAGCCAGCCGGTCGTCGTTCAGCGGAAGGGTCGCGCCGAAACCGTCGGCCATCCGGAAAACGGCCGGTTTGGGAAAAACGAGCTGGTATTCCAGGAGTCCTTTGATCTTATTTTCCGCTTCGTCGAGGTCTTTGACACTGTTTTCGTACAGGGTGATATAAACACCGATGTCGAAAAACTTTTCCGTGCCCTGCTGGAGCCGATCCCGCAAACCCTCAATATCCCCGATCGCCGTTTCGAGGATCGGATCGCGGACCTTGCCCTTGGCGGTCTCTTCCATCATTTGCGCCTGCAGGCGCGCCAACTGGTCGCGGAGCTGTTTGAGCACCTGGGCCGTGTTTTTGGGGACGACATAGATTGCAATGTCGAATACCCGATCAAGGTTGATGACCGGGGAAAACCAGTTCGTATGCAGATAGCGCGGATAGGTGGCGAGGAAAATCGTCCGCGCATATTTTTCTCCGATCTGAACGTAGCTGGGCGCTATGTTCAGTGCTGCCGGAGCGACTCGTTCGGCGATGATGGAGGATGTTTCCATGGACACGGCTAGGAGGTGGCCGGTTTTGAGCCGGCGTTATACAAATCAGCAAATAAATCGATCAGCGCATCTTTCCCGAGAACCTGGGTTTTGAGGCCCAGGCCTACCAAGCCGTCGAAAATCAGTTCGGCCCTCTGCAGAAGCTGGTTCTTGTAGGTTTCCATCTGCACGGGGCTGTAAGCGGCTGATTGGCTTGATGTGCTGAAGATGCTCTTGATGCCTCCCAACAAGCCCTTTCCCCGCGGTACATCGAAGATATAGAAAGGAATGACGATAAAAAACCGCTTGGACATGATATTGGAAAGTTCGGACAACTCTTTGATGAACTTGATGTATTCGGCACCCTGTATTTTGAGAAGCTCATTGGTGAGCGCGCTCGTTGCATCCGCGATGTTCTTGAGATATTCATTGATATTGTATCTGCGCGAGCCGACGACGATTTGCACCGGAAAGTCTATCGAATTCAAGAAGCTCTGGAAGTTTTGGAGGATGGCATTTTGTTCCTCTTCCGAACGCAGTTCAAAATTGATTGCCGATACCTCCAGCACCATCCGCAGGGAACGGTTTTTTAGGACGATCACAGCGTCTTGGATATCGGCTATTTCGACAAGTTGTTTGGTGGATTGATCAGCCATGGATTATCGCCGGGCAGAGAGGTCGATCTCTTTTCCGGGCGTATTTTTGTAGAGATACCTCTTTGGGTTGAGACTATACGAAAGCGCATAGGCGACATAGTTGACCAGCGGGATGTTGTCGATCTTGACGAATGCCAGGGCACTGGCGACGAGCGCGACCGGTATGGCCAGCACGATTCCCAGAAATCCCTTCACGGCAATCAAAAGCAGAAAAATAACGACGCCTCCGCTTGCAATCCACAAAAACTGCTTAAACGTGAGCGGGCCGATCAGTTTTGCTTCGGTCTCGATGAATTGTGGCAGTTGGAATCTCATGAGTTCCGATTCTTTAAGTCTATTATATTATGTTTGTTGATCGGCTGGCCAGGCATGGGAGCAGTTGGGGCTGGCCGGGAGGCTTCCGGCGCGGAACGGATTACGCGCGACCCGATATCCGTAGTGAGCGCTTGAACCGTCGCCTGGTCAAGGCGCATTTTTTGGGCGAGCACGGGAGCCAGATTGCGTAGAGCGATATTTCCGACCGCGACTTCGCGAACTGCCCGCCCGAGGATGGCGATCTGCTCCGGTCCGAGGCGGTACGTTGAGCCGATGTCCCAGACTTTGTCGGCCGTTTCCGAGGCGATCAGGAACTCTTGCGTCGCAGGAGGGAGCTTTTCGTAAAGCGCCAAAAAAGAATCGCGAGAAAATGCTTCTTCCTGGTCAAATCCGGCAAAGTATGGGCTGGCGGTAAGATAGCGTTCTAGTTGCTGATCCATGGGCGTGTATTACGGGTTCCGTCTTCTTCCACCCGGGTAGAGGTCGTCCAATGCGCCCGTATATTCGGGCGATGATTGGCTGCTGCGGCTGGCTTGGACTTCGGCGCTCAAGGCGGGGTTATTCTTGACTTCGATGATAAAGTTTTCGACGGTTCGCCGTTGAAGCGGAGTACCGCCCTTCATCATGCCCTGCACGGTGTTACGGTTCAGGGAGATGGCTATCAGGCGGCGAATTTCTTCATCCGCAATGGAGTTGCGATCCATGATGACATTGCGCATGTCCTGGGGCCGCATACCGCTCAAGGCCTGCGCAATGATCCCCTCCCGCGTAGTGATCTGGTTGCCATCGCCGTCCCGTAGCGGATCCAGGCGTTCACTTTCGTTGGCGGAACGTTCCAGCTGTTGGCGCAGCTCGACTGCCCAGGCAAGGTTTCGCTTTTGGGCGGTATCAATCAACTGGGATTTCTTATCTTTTAAATTGATCATCGAAATCGCATCGGCCAATTCATCGCGGTTTCGAAATCCTCGTTCCTTTGCGGTGTCCATGAGGGCGTTGACGACGCGATCGTTGAACGCTTTTGCTGCAATGGGCGACCGTTCCCGGTATTCCGTGAGGATTTCTTTCATTTGGGTGACCGACAGCTCTTTTCTTGCCAGCAGTTCTTCGGCCGCGGCCAGGCGTTCGATGACGTTTCCGCGCTCACTTAGCTTGGTTCGCAAATCCTCCAGCGGAGTTTCTTTATCCTTAAGTTCTTTTTTGCGGCTGGAAATCTTTTCGGCCAGCACTTTCTCCTGTTCAAAGCCGGCGACTCCCGCATATCCCTTGAAGCGTTTAATGCGCTCTTCCTGCGCTTCACGTCCGCCATAGATGAATTGTCCCAGAGGACCCGGTAAGCCCTTTTGCTCGAACTGTCCCATGCGGGCCCGCGTTGCTTGAGTGACCGCCTCCGAGTAGTCGCGGTACTGGGTGAATACGGGCAACCGCCAGGCTGCATTACGAGCCCAGTCATACGCCTTTGCGGCTCCGGTGCCGCCCATTTTGGAGACCTCCTTGGCTCCAGCCGTCCCCACAACGAGGATGATACCGGCGAGGATATAGAAAAAGACATACTGAAGAGAAAATCCGATAACTCCCGGATCGCTGAAATTGATGTTGCCGCGTCCCCCGGTCAGCTGGTCAACAATCTGCTGCTCGTGTCCAAGAAAGAAGAGTCCAAAATACAGCGTCAGGAGGAAGATCGGAAGATAGAGGTTCCAGCCCCAGAATTCTTTCCACCATTTCTTATTAAAGTCGGCCGTGACGGGCAGGATGTTGGCAAGCCAGGCCAGTGGAGATACGATCAGCAGGATCCACAGCATGGGAATCCTAAACAAGGCAAAGAAGCTCGCGACCGCCAGACTGAAACTCGCCATGAGGGCGAGCACAGTGGCAAAAAAGTAGCGCATGACCACGAGCGTCGTGATCTTGTCGGCATTAAGTGCGCCGTATGCGGACAGCTTTGCAAGGGTGCTCAGCATCTTGGCGCATGGATCGGCCGCTCCGCCCGGCAGGATATCTCCGGTCGCGGCGCCGCATCCGATCCGTCCGATCATGCCCCCGATCCAGCCGGCGGCCTGGGATGCCTTATCGCTGAAATCCTTGTACGCCGAATCCTCTTTTCCGCCCAGCAGGACCGTCGGGTCCAGGGCGTATTCGATTCGCACCGAAACGTCGCCGATGGCATTCAGCATGATGCTGTTCAAGCTGTTGAAGCCGCTCATGATCCACAAAGCGATGACCATGCTGAAGTTAATGAGAACCGCCGAAACGAGGAACTTGCCGATGAGCTTCCGGACATCGTATCCCGATGCAAATTTGAATGTTTCGAAAATCGTGCCAAAGGCGATGATGATCATGACGACAATGAACAGCATGTTGCAAAAATCGCGTATGATCGCCCAGCTTCGCTGAAGTACTTCGAAGCGCCCCGTCGTCACTGACAGGTGAATGATGGTGTTAAAGGCCTGAGCAAGAAAAATGAATACCGTCATGACGAGCTGGAATGCGAACGAAAGGACGGTATACAGCAACAGTAACAAAGCGGTGCCCTGCGGGTTGGCCAAAACGTCGGTTACCTCCGCATGTGCGTGCCCGGCAACAGCCGCAAGGCCGCACGCCAGGACGGCTACCAGGAACATTGCTCGGGGCCGTTTTTTCAGAAAAGAGAGCATTATGGCAAAGGGCACCCTTCGGCAGTATTTTTGTATGCGGTAACGCCGAACGATGTGTCGATGTGGTACTGCTGGCTCGTCGTGTCACCTTGCCGGTAGATGTTGAGCTCTTCTCCGTCAAACAGGACCGTGAATCCTTGTCCCGAGAGGATGCTTAACATCTGTGCGTGATATGCATCCAAGCTCAAAATATGGTAGGAGTTCGCTCCGATGTCGTTGGGGTCTAAGATGCCGGTCGTTGTCGTTGCAATCGTAACGATGGCCGCGCGTACCTCGGACTGGTATTTGTTGCTCCTGCCCGGAACGATGGAGCACTCGCCTGGATTGGAAGTCCCCCCTCCGCCCCCGGTCCCCCCACCGCCGGGAATCACCGGAGCCGGTTGGTTGCATGTTGCCGCGGTCGGGGTGATGGATACCGAGTTCGATACTGCGCTTGGGCTATATTTGACTCGGTAGGTATACGAGGTGCCCGTGGAAACCGTGGTATCGGCGTAGGCGAATGTCGTAAACGGCGGGCCTTGGTCTTGGAAGATGAATTCAAAACTGCCACCGGCCGTCTGGCGTTGAAGGGAATTCGAGCTTGCGCCGGCCCGCGCGGCCCACACAAGCGTGACGGTGGGCGTACTACCCCCGGAGCAAACGGCGGTCAGTTCTCCCCCTGCGCCCGGAGTTGAGCCACCTCCTCCGGATTCATCAGTCGGGTCTGGCGGACAGGTTTCGGTTTGGGCGCCAGAGTCGAGCTTGTCAAAAATACCCATGAGCTGTTTGATCCGATCCAGGAGTGCGAGATGTTTTTGGAGCAGGCCGCTCATTGCCGCCGCATCGGTGGCGGAAGTCGTTTCGATAAAGTGATTAACGACGGCCGTCGTTGTGCGATCAACGTCGACCTTGTCGGTGTCTGTGTTGATCGGGCGCAGCCGAACGCTGTCCAGCAATCCGAGCGCATATTCCGGATCGTTGAATTTGGGATTCGACACGGAATTTGGCTGGAGACGGTACAGATGCAGGATCGCTTCTGTGGTTTGGTCCAATTGCCGGCGGAGATCGTTCATTTCCTGCGGTGAAGGAGTTCCTCCGGAGCCAGCGGGAGCCGGCGGTTTGACGCAGGTAAATTGAACCACCGGATCGGCGTAGAGCTGGTAATCGCCTTCGTTGGGGTTGCCCAGGTCAAGCAAGCGGTTCAAGAGGACACTCGTTGCGTTGACGACGAGTTCGTTGAGTTCGTCCACATTCGTGATCCAGGCCAGTTCTTGTTGGACTGTTGCGGCAACCGAATCGGCGATGGCACTCGCGGGAGTTTTTACGTCGGCATAAAAGAGGCATTTCCCGTTCCCTGCTTTCACGAGGCACGAATCGGAAGCGCTGTTGCCGCGCACCGAAGTGTAACCCCGTCCGGCTTGGTATTCGTTCAGGTCGCTGGCGACTTCGACGGCCTTTTGCTTTTCCAGTTCGTTAAGCGATTGCAGGAGCGTGCCATAAATATTGTTCTCCGGCTGAAGCATCCGGGTAAGCGTCGCCCACCCCCCGTTGCCCGTAAAGTCGCCCCGGAATTTTTCCAGGTCGAATTTTTCAGACAAACTGCACTTGGCCCGTAACGTAAACGGATCAAGATCGTTGACGCGGATATTCTGTCCCTTGAGGGAGATCTTGTCTTTTTTCGTGACACCGAAAATATCCTGGATATCTCGACTTAAATACCCGCACAGTTGAGTGTTTGCCAGGATACCTCGCAGAATATTTTCGCCGCGGTACTGCCCGCCGGTGATGAAATTGCGGAAATTACGCACGAACGTTGAGCCCCCATCCCGCCCCTTGTCGCGGGCGACGTTCAAGATTGACTTGATGGATGAGTTGAGCACGACGCGAGCCCCGCACCGTGCGGCGACATCTTTCAAAACCTCCTTGCGGCTTTGGAAAGTGTTCAGAGCGTTGTCTTTGACGGGCACATCGCCAGTCCCCAAAAAGCTTCCCAGGCCGGGAATCTTGTCAAAAAGACCGCTGACCAGTTGAGTCATGGCGGTGCTGCCCGCGCAACTGGCAAAATCTTGAAATGGGCCGGTAATGCTGGCGCGTGTTTGCGTCGGAATGCCGGCGATTCCAAGAACGACGAGCGCGAGAATGGCAATGAATGGGCGGTATGCGCGCATGATTAATGATTGGCCATCAGCGAAATAAGTTCTTGTCCCGTTCGAAGCTGTTCGGCCCTGATTTGTGCAACGTATGATCGAAGAATCTGAGGAACCGTTTCGATGATGATATTGATCCCCTGCAGTGCGGCGACCGACCGGAGGGGGTCTGTTTGTGCGGCGGCAAGCGAAGCATCGATGTTTCCCAGCGACACAATGCTCTCGATCAGGGAAATGTCGTTTGCCATCCATGGTTGCGGCACGGAGATTGCGTATGCTTCGTTGGCGAGCGAGTCGAGGTTTGCCGCTTCAGATTGGAAGTAGATTTGGATGTCACTGTCTGATTTTGTCGATGCGTTTTGAAGATAGAAGAGCTGTCCGCCAAGCTCCTTCAAAAATCGTTGAATAACATCGGTTGCTTCCGAAACATAGGTAGCGTGGGTTGCGTTGTTCGAAGCGATCGTATGGATCCTGGTACGGTCGGCCTTGGCGCCCTGCGCTTTGAGGGCGTTGTGAGCGAGCGTCGCAGTCAGGGTATCAAGCGACTCGCGATAGGCGGGATTATTCGGTTTGAGCGATCCTTCGACAAGACCGGAAAATGTCAGGGTCGAGAACACGTCTGTCAAGTTCTCGTCGCGCAGAGAATCTTTGGGGCCGGCAACGGTCGGGTCGTGATCGGTGGCGACTTCTTCCCCGTCCTTGAAACCGTCTCCGTCGGTGTCGGGATTCTGAAAATCCGTACCCCAGTAGGATTCTTCCTGATCAGTGAGGCCATCGTGATCAGTGTCGCCCGGATCGGAAAAAAGATCAGGAGTCAGGCTTGCTGACGTATCTTGAGATGGACGATTCTCGACGACGGCAACTTTGAACGTGCTTAAAAATTGCCATACCGCAAGACCGGCCGTTAATGCCAGTATTCCCGCTGTTAGTTTGATTTTCGGGGTCATGTGCCGTTGCCTATAGTGTAGCACAGGAAACGGTGGACATTCTGTGCATATCCGCAGCATAAACCCCAGGGGGTTCCTGGGGTTTATGCTGGCAGGCATTCTTAGAGGCGAGGAAGTGCCGGTCCGACCTTACTGGTGCCCATTTTGTTGATAATAAGGCCCAGTTTGTTGGGACAGGGACTTACGGGGGTTGTGCTGCCTAATACCCAGTTGGAAATGCGAATCTGTTTGTAGGAATAGATCCTCGAGGCCTTGGGAATGATGACCCCGCTGATGAGGATTTTTGGCAGTCCGACGGTAATCTGCTCATACGGACAACAACGGGTGGGATTTGTTTTACATTGAGCCAGCGCTACTGCTTTGGACGTGTGACTGATAATGCGCCCGCCGAATACCCGCGCGCGAGCCGAGGCTGGCGCGAACAACACCGCGGCTGAAACGGAAAATGCCATAACAACCAAGACAACCCTCTTCATCGCTTTCAGTATATCACATCACATTTTGCTCATCAGGCGGACGAGCATAAGCCACTGCGGGAGCGAAAGCATTTCCGGTCGCGCCGTTTCCGGCCGGCCGAGGACGGCAAGGTGTGAGGCGATCTGTTCCCGGGAACTGTATCCGGAGAGCGTGTTGCGCAGTTGTTTGCGTTTGCCGGCAAACGCTGTTTTGGCAATAGCAAAGAACTTTTCTGCGAATTCAGGTTCCGACATATCTCTTTTGGGAATTAGTCGAATAACGGACGAGTCGACGTTGGGCATGGGACGGAAACTCCCCCGCGACACCATCGCCACGATCTTCGGTTCAGCATAGTATTGCACCGACAGCGCCAGGAGATTCATATGCGGGGGCTCGGCTATGATCCGCTGGGCGACCTCTTTTTGGATCGTCAGCACGATGCTTTTCGGCCGAGGCCACTTCTCAAAGAGCGTCCGCAAAAAGTGCGACGTGATGTAGTACGGAAGGTTGGCCACGATTTTATAGTCATCTTCTCGAAGGTCGAGCGAGGCCGGATCGAGATCAAGGACGTCCCCCTCGACGATTTTGATATGTGCGCTCGCGAACTCTTTTTGTAAATCAGTAATGAGGCGATGGTCTTTTTCGACGGCGATGACCGTACCAGCCCGCGCGGCAAGGATCCGCGTCAAATTGCCGGTCCCCGGCCCGACTTCGACGACGATATCGCTGCTCATCAGGTCAGCGGCATCGGCGATTTTGCGCAAAACGCCCTCATTGACGAGAAAGTTCTGACCTAATGACTTTTTTGGG
>CAYQNM010000006.1:26504-27793 GCA_964419015.1 uncultured Candidatus Saccharibacteria bacterium
TCGCCGGATTCTTTCAGCGCATCAGTGCCCTGGATGAGCGCCACGTCTTCTAGGAACGTATCCACGCCTCCGGAATCCGCCGCATCGTAGCGCTTGGCGACGGTCAGCAGTTCGCGCACATTCTCGATCCGCTCCTCGGCGTTCTCGTACGCGTCGCCCTTCAGATTCGCAAGATAGTCCTCGTACTTGATGCCTTTCACAAGCGCCTTGATGACTGAGCTCAAGGGCTGGGTGCTGATGTCGTCTCGCAGAGCTGTCATCGTTGCGTGGAATTCCGCGAGCGCCCTGCCTTGCTTGGTGCCGCTCCCCTTTTCGGCGGCGACCTCGCCCAGCGAGGCCAGGTGATCCTCGGCCTCGCGCGCCATGATGGCGTCCAGCGTGGTGGGGCCGACGCCGCGCGCGGGCACGTTGGCGATGCGCTCGAAGCTCACGCGGTCGCGCGGATTGCGCAGGAACCGCACATAGGCCAGGATGTCCTTGATTTCCTTGCGCTCGTAGAATTTGATGCCGCCCACGATGCGGTATGGGACGTTGCGCTCGATGAGCGCTTCTTCCAGCGCGCGCGACTGGGCGTGGGTTCGGTACAGGACGGTGAAATCGCGGAGACCCCGGCCCTCTCGCTCCGTGAGCTCTTGCATCTTGGCGATGACATATGCCGCCTCTTCACGCTCGTTGAGCGCTTCCACGGCCTCGATGGCCGCCCCGGCCGGATTCTCCGTCCAGAGTTCTTTGGGAATCTGGGCCTTGTTGTGGCTGATGACGCCCTGGGCCGCGGCGAGGATGTTCTGTGTGGAGCGGTAGTTCTGTTCCAGGAGGATGACTTTGCCCTGGGGGTAGTCCTTTTGGAAATTCAGGATGTTGCGGATGTCCGCCTCGCGGAACATGTAGATGGATTGCGCGTCGTCGCCAATGCAGAACAGGTTCTGGTGTTCCCGCGCCAGCATCCCGATGAGGACGTACTGGTCATGGCTCGTATCTTGGTATTCATCTACAAGGATATACCGCCAGCGCCGTTGGTAGCGCGCGAGCGTGGCAGGATCACGGCGGAAAATCTTGACTGGCAAGCCGATCAGGTCGTCGAAATCCAGCAGGTTCGCCTTTTGGAGCTCCGCCTGGTAGTGACGATACGCTTTGGCGACAATTTCGCTAAAATATTCGTGCGGGTTGTAATCCTCAGGAAATATCAGGTCGGTCTTGAGCTTGGAGATTTTGTTGAGAATCAGGCGCGGGTTGAACCGCTTGGCATCCAGCTCCATGCCGACGATGATCCTTTTGACGAGCGCCTCCTG
>CAYQNM010000007.1:0-26041 GCA_964419015.1 uncultured Candidatus Saccharibacteria bacterium
CCGCATTTTTACGCGGGAGCTATCCCGCTCGTACTGTTCGTGCTTTCTTGGGGAATCCGAAATCCACCGCGCTTCGTTTCTTTTTTCCGCTGGCTGTGGGCTGGCGCATTTTTTGCCGCCTTCCGATATTCGCCGCTCTTTTATTGTATCTCCCGTTTGCCGGTCTTCAACTTGTTCAGGGGGCCGGGCAAGTTTCTCTTTCTGGCTAATCTTGCGTTCGCTGTTTTGATCGGCTTCGCCTGGGATCACGCTCCGGAGCTTCTGAAACTCCATGGCGCTCGCATGCACCGTTGGTTGAAGAAACTTTTATCCGCCTCAGTCGTGCTTATCGTTGCGGTCAACGCTGTTTTTCTCGCATGGTTTGACGTGCTGGTGCGGTGGGGATTCCGGCTGTTTATGGCATTCGGGTATCGCTACACGTTTCACCGCGAACCTGCGCACTATGTCGGGCAAGTGCGGGCGCTCTTGGCAGATTGGTTCAGCGTCGTTTCCCTGGATCGTCCGGGCATCTGGCTATTCTTTTTGGTGTGGGCGGGTGCCTTGATCGTGTTCGGACTATGGTATCGTCGTGCCGTCGGTGTCGGAACAACGTATCGGCTGATGCTGGGGCTCATGGCGGCGGGCTCCCTGGCGGTCTGGCACGCATACTTTCAGTTTGTACCGCGTTCAGTGCTCGATCCGGCTCCTACGACGGCTTTTCTGCAAAGCCATGCCGGCGAGGCGTACCGGGTGTTCCACTTTGATGTCGGACCCGAGGATTACCGGGATTTGGGAGTGGCGTTGGATGATCCCGGTGCGGCCTACCGTTTCGAACTTGTCACGCTCCGTCCGGACGGGAATATTCTCTATGGTCTCTCGACGATCGACGGTTATGACAATTTGGCGACTCGGCGCCAGCAGTTTGTCCGGGATTTCGCCAATCAGTTTGTGACCAGGACCATGACGCTTTCGGAGAAGCGGGAGCTTTTTGAAAAAAAAGAAACGCGCCGGATGCTTTCGATGATGAACGTGAGATATGTCCTTTCGCCGCTTGAGCTCGACGCCCCGCTGATACGCCGCGCCGAGGCAGTCATTCCGGAAACGGCCATCCCGCTGTTTGTCTATGAAAATCCCGAAGCCCTGCCGCGAACATACTTTGCCTCGCAGCCGAGCTTTGTCCCCGCGGGACAAAGCGACGAGGCGCTGCGCAAGGAGCTTTGGTCAATCGCTGACGTTCGTGCCCGAGCCATGATCGAATGCAACGGGTGTGTATCCTCGGGAGGTTCCGCAGGTACGGCCGATATCACGGCATACCGTCCGGGGCACCTCGAAATCAAAACAAAAAACGCCAGCGCTGGCTGGCTCATCGTGGGTGAATCATTTCTTCCTGGATGGGTTGTCTCCATCGACGGCAAAGCCGTCCAGCACTATCCAGCCAACTATCTCTTCCTAGGAATCGAGGTTCCCGCCGGCAGCCATACGGTGATCTTGTCCTACGATATCCTTAATGCAGCACAACTGCATCCGTGAGGGAAATTCTTCCGTTCTGGTTGAGCTCTGCTTGTTCTTCGGGTGAGGCGATGCGGTGGGGATTATGCAGTTCTTCCGCCTGGAAGTAGCGGGATTGGGGAACATAGCGCGCGGCGAACTGGCCGCCGATGCGCAGATGGGTGACTTTTTTCTTGGCTGTGACGGTATGCGTGATGGCGATGCTATCGTTTGAAAACACAAAGCGGCGTTCGAATTCGAGCGGAGCGCGGGACGACTTTGTCATGAGCACTCTGCGAATGACTCCCTTGATAGTGTCCGCCAGCCGCGCGTTCCATCCGGTCAGGAGCATAAAGGCCCGAAATGCGATCATGGTGATCGGGGTGAAATAGGTGAACGGAATGACGTGGAAACTGCCGGAGACGACAAGCCGGTTGCCGTTCCTACTCGCGGCGTATTCCGGGCCGACCCACTGCGTCGTGAGTACCGTGCCGTCGGCGAGCGTTGCGACGATGCCGTCATCGGCAAAGATCAGCGCTTGCGTCCGCTTGTCGTAGACTTTCAATACGCCGCCCTTGGCGAGATTCAGGAGGATGTAGTGTGTCGGCGTATTGCGGATGAAGATTTTTGCTTTTTCAAAATACTTTTCGAACGGCTCCTGCTGGTGCGGAAGCTTGGCCATGTCGCTATAGTCGCGCCCATCCACGTATGCTTCGAGGAACTCGGGAATGCGGTAAAGGTAATAGCGGTCGTCCTGGATACCGGGAGGGACGAGTTTGCCCTGGGCAAGCGATGCTTGTCCGAATGCCGCACAAGCGGCCGCTACGGCATTGTGTTGTGCCTGCAATTCGCATCCGTGGGCATAAAAATGCAGAGTTTGGCGCGAGCCCAGTGTTCCGGCATACGACCCGTTGGGATAGAAAAAATAACTGATAGTATCGACGGACTGCGCAATGACCTCTTCGATCCTTGATTTCCAGGATTCGCTCCCGTCCATGTATTTTTGCATCTTGGATAGGAAACTGACGGTGGCAGAAAGGTAGCCGGGGTCGATGCCGTCGTATTCAAGGGACCAGCCCTCATCGTAGTGATAGCGCAAAAAGTCATCCAGACGTTCCCGAAATTTCGGAGCCAAGCGCGCGGCGAACGTCGGATCTTCTTTTTTCAAGTGATGGTGCGCCTGGTAGATTGGCAGGAGCGCCATCGCATGATGGTTGGCCAGGACGCCGGACTCGTCGCGCGTCGCCAGGAACCAGGCCGATCGTTTCACTGCTTCAAAAAACTCTTTCTTAAGTTCACGAGGAAACGCATCGCCCAGGACTTCGTAAGTACGGAGCATCGCGTAGAGGAGGAATCCGGTTGGCCCTGCCCAGCCGCGCTCGTTGGGATAGAACTCGTCGTATGAGCCGTCGCGGTGCTGGATACTCATCCAGTAGCGAATACCCGCAAGCGTCCATGCCAGCATTTCGCCGTTGCGGTAGTAGCGTTCGCCCCCGGGAAATTCATAGCTCCAAACCAAGGCCAGCGATAGTGTCCCGAACTGCGCGATTGCGTCGGGAAAATCTCGCACCCGCGTCAGCCAGAATTCGCGGTTAAAGCATCCGTAGGTCGGAGAAAAGGGATTGCGGTCGAGCGACGACAAAAGCCGCGGGAGTTCTTCGAGCGCCTTGTCGGCGTAAATGGAGCGCATAACGATGCCGGATTATTCGGTATAAAAACGCTTGACGATCATGTCGGCAAGAAAACCGAACATGAGCGTTTGGATGCTGGTAATGAAGATAACGGCCCAGGTTGCATCGAGGATTTCGTGAAGCCCGAAATAGCCGTATGCAAGCACGCCCCAAGCCGCAAAGAACAGGCCGATTGCCAGTGGGACGAATACCTTCAGGGGGCGGTAGTAAATCGCCAAACGCGCGATGAGCGACAGGAAACCGATAAAATCCCTGGCGGGTTTAATGGACGACGTTCCTGTGCGTTTATGGTAGTCAATGGGCAGGTAGTGTACGCGGTTGCCTCGAGTGTGAGATGCGACCGTGATCGTGCTGGTGAAGGAAAATCCGTCAGGAAACAAATTCCAAAACCGCAGAGCATCCTCTTTCTTAAAGATGCGCAGGCCGGAATTCAAATCGTTGATAGCGGCGCCCGCGACATAGGAGGCGAAGCGCCGGACGATGCCCCGCCCGATGGAGCGCATGAACGCACGATGGACGTGTGCGCCTTCGCGCGAGCCGACGACCATGTCGTGTGTCGCGGTATGGGCGATCAGGTCCGGGATGCGATCGATGGGATAGGTGCCGTCGGCGTCGGTGATCAAAATCCACGGATGCTTGGCCGCCGCAATGCCTGTTTTCAGCGATGCCCCGTAGCCGCGATTTTGCGGATGATGCAGAATCGTGATACCAGGCTCGCGGATACCATCAAGGATATGGCTGGTTCCATCCTTGGAAGCATCGTTGACTACGATAATCTCGTAGCGGATGCCGGTCTGCTTGAGGGTCGAGCGGAGTTTTTCAAGCGTTTCCAACACAGAACCCCGTTCATTATAGACGGGGACGATGACGGAAACGGCTTCGATATGATGCTGGATGTCCATGAAATATGATCTAAAGCTACAGAAAATGATGTAAAAAGAAAAGAGAACGAGCGGCCGTGGAATGACCGCCCGCGGTGACCTCAGCAGGTCTAGTAAACGATCTGAATCTTCAATCCGACATCTTTGTTTTGCTCCTCGAACGCTGTCGCGATCTTCTTGATGACTTCGACATGCGCCAGATCGCTGACTCCTATGCGGATGGGCTTATTGTCTCTGTAGTCCAAGCAGATAAATCCAGCGATAGGTTCGAAGAACTCTCTGTCTTCGGTCCACGTCTTGGTCTGACCAAGCCCCAAAAAAGCAAATAGGCCAATCTCCTTGTGACGCGTAACTTGCCTTACCTTGGTGGATCCAAGGAAGTAAAAGCCGACGTTGATGCATTCGCCCAGGAGTCCGGAGATTTGGGTAGCCGCACCTCCTAGCTCCATGGGATAGAAGTATCGGAGCGCAAGATTGAATTTGGGGACGATTTCTTCGAGTCCCTTACGTACATTTCTTCTTATCTGCGCCACTTTTTCCTCCTAGGCCTTACTGTATGGTATAAGTTAGAGTTTGTCAATGTCATGTTGCTTTGAAAAAAGGGGCCTACAATGCTAGGATCAAGAAGTGAATTTTTCCTGGGCCAGGGAACGGATCGAGTATTTCCGGACACACCGGTTTGTTCGGAATTTTGCCATTTTGCAGGTGGGCAATACGCTGGGTAATATTATTCAGGCGGTCATCGGCATCGCCTTCGCACGCATTCTCCAGCCCCAGCTGTACGGCATCTATGCACTCGCGTTCGGATTGGCCGGTCTCTTGAGCGTATTTCTGGGCGTCGGAGCGCAAGACGCTGTTACGACGATCCTAGGCGGGGCATATGCGCGGCAGGACAAAGACCAGATCCGCGACGCGCTGGCGTTCCTCGTAAAGATTACCGTCATTACCGGGGTGATCGCGTTCATCGGTGCCTTGTGTGCGCCGTTGATCGCCCAGCGGTTTTACCATAACTACCACATCGGCATTTATGCCGGTATTGTTGTCTGCGCTTCGATCGTCTCCACCACCTTTTACTCATTTGCGACGATCGTCCTCCAGATTGTCGGTAAGATCAAACAGATGACTGTGCTCGGACTGCTCGATCAGGTCACGCGTACCCTTTTGGCGCTGATCTTGGTGCTGTTCGGGTTCAAGGTGCTTGGTATTGCACTGGGACATCTGGCAGGTTCGCTTATCGTGTTTATTGCCTCGGTCATTCAGTGGCGGCGCGTGAAGCGGGAATTTCCCATCATTCCTTCGATCCGGTCACTTATCAGGCATGTCCGCCAGGTACATCTTCGCACGTATCTGGGGTTCAGTTTCTGGATCGCCGTTGACCGCAACCTCTCCAATCTCTACAATATTTTACCGATCGTGCTCTCTGGTGTTTTTATCGTTCCCGGACGAGTGACGTTTTTCAAGCTCGCCTTCGGGTATTTCAATCTGGCGTTAAGTTTCTTGGGACCCATCGGAACGCTTTTAAATGTCGAATTTCCCAAGATGCAGGTCGAAGATCCCGATCGCCTGGCGCGGAATTTCGTTCGCATTTCGCTGTACGGGCTTGCCTTGTCGTCCGGTATTTCAATCAGTGTTGCGCTTGTGTCTCCTATCGTCTTTCGCCTGTTGTACGGGACGACCTATCTGGGAAGCCTTCCGTATGTCTACGGTCTTTTGGGATACGGTATCATATATGGAATGGGTATCGGGCTGGGCTCCATTCTGCGCGCGCTCAATAAGGTTATGTTTTCGATCAAAGTCCATGCAATCAGTCTCATTATCGGCGTGCCGCTCGGCCTTGTCTTTATTTCGCGCTGGGGATTGTGGGGGACCGTGATTATTGTCACTTTGTGGTATTCGGTCGCGCATATCCTGGGATTCTGCTACATGCTGTATACGCTCAAACACCGGGAGACTCGACCGACCACATAGGGCATGATGGGCGTGGCGGCAGACAGGTTACTTTGTATGCTATGAGGATTGGATTTATCACAACAGCGTTTGACGAACATCGCGGAGGGAGTGGCGTATTCGGCGGTTTGTTCCGGCGCCTCTGTCGGCGGCATTCGATCACCATTGTCGCGCATCGCGTTCTGGACGATCCCGCCTGGCAGGCGGTGCACGTGCCCAGCCGTTCGTCTCACACATTGTTGTGGTATACCGAACGGTATTTTGCAAAAGCCGCAGTTGCTCGCGTGCGCGAACTCCACCGGGAACAGCCTTTTGACATCATCATCGTCAATCAAGTGATCGGGCCGGCCATCGCTGATCTGCGCTCGTTAGGGGTGCCGGTTGTTTATGTTATCCATCATCCGGTATCCGTCGATATGGCATTGACTGGAGCGGAGAGCGCGTCGTTGCGCGAACGGCTTCGATGGCGCCTGGCGTATGGTCGCATGGCATCGATCCAGCGCGGGCTCGCCCATACGTTTGACACACTCTTGACCGTATCCGAATCCGCGCGCGACCGGATTTCCGCTGACTATTCCGTTTCGCGGGAGAAGATTTCCGTCATCCATAACGGCATTGATACCTCGTTTTTTCGCCGCACCAGAGAAAGGGAACCCAAGACCGTGATTGCTTTGGGGTCGTATCAGCACCCGCGGCGGGGTTTTCGGTATCTCGTCGAGGCGTACCGGCGCTTATCTGCAAAAGGATATACGATTCTCGATGTCGGACGTCGAACCGACGAACAGGACGCGGTCATTCGCGCCATCCCCGGCGTTATCATGTTCGAACTCGCTCGGCACAGTATGCTGCCCGATCTGTATTCTCGGGCCTCGGTTTCCATTTCAACTTCGCTGTACGAAGGATTCGGGCTGGCGCTTGTCGAATCGCTGGCATGCGAAACACCCTGCGTTGCTTTTGCGGCGGGAGGAGCGGCGGATGTCCTGGGCGTCATCGATCGGAGTCTCTTGTGCGAGATCGGAAACGTCACACAGATGGTTGATCGGGTCGCATCCCTGGAGAGTAGCGCCGACGGTCCCCGGTATCGCCAGGCAGTTATTGAGCATTTTGACAGCGCCCGCATGGAACGGGACTATGAGGCCTTGTTCACCCGCATGATCGCCCGGCCAGCAGAGAAATTGTATTAATCATTAGTTCTGATATTATTGCCGTTATGAAAGAATCACTTCTGGCAAGAGCGCTTCGCTATCTCCTGTATGCGACGGCGATTATCCCGCTCATTATTTTCTCGCAGTACATCTCGCCGTTTCATTTCGGCAAGGTGGTCGTTTTTCGGAGCATGGTCGAACTCCTTGCCGTCGCTTACCTCATGCTGGTATGGCACGACCGTTCGTATCGCCCTCGGACGAACGGAATTTTTTGGGCGTTCGTGGCGTTCGCCGCGGCTTTTACTGTTACGACCATCTTCAGTTCCCAGCCCTACCAGAGCTTTTGGGGTACGCTGGAACGCATGGGGGGCCTGTGGACGTTCTGGCATTATCTTGTCTACTACGTTATGCTCACGTCCGTTGTCCGCACCCGCGAGCACTGGCGGCATTTTCTAGATCTCACGGTCGGTGTCGGTATCCTGTCGGCGTTGTATGGATTTGGACAAAAAACGAATATTGCCTTTTTCATCGGTTCCGGAGGGCGCGAGCGCGTATTCGGAACCATCGGTAATGCGGCGCTCTTTGCCGGTTACCAGATTTTGACGCTGTTTCTTGCGCTGACGTTATTCATCCAGCCCGGCAATACGCCAAAGCGAACGTGGTTATATGGCGTCGCGATTACGGTCAATGCCATTGCCATTCTTATGACTGCCGTCAGAGGATCGTTGCTGGGTCTTGTCGCGGGACTTTTCGTTTTCACCTGGCTTTTGGCATCACATTATCGTTCTCCTGCCGCTCGCAAAGCGCTCATTGTTTTTTCTGCCGGAGTCGCTCTCTTCGTCGCGGTTTCCTTGACGCTCAAACATTCAGCTGTCCTTGAGGGTTCGCGGTACTTGCGCCGCGTGACCGACTTTTCACTGCAAACGTATACGGTACAGACGCGGTTTTGGGCTTGGAAAGCGGGATTCCAGGGCTGGGCAGAAACGCCCAAGACAATGCTTCTTGGCTGGGGGCCGGAAAATTTCAATGTGCCGTTCTCAAAGCATTTCAACCCAAAGTTTTTCGCCGGTCTGGGGTCGGAAACGCTGTTTGACCGCGCCCACAACATGTTCGTCGAGATTCTTGTGACGATGGGCCTGATCGGGTTCTTCGCGTATGTCAACATATTCGTCGCGGCATTCCGAGCTCTTGCCGCCATGCTGAAACAGGCGCCGCTCGCCCGATATGCCGTCGGCTTGATACCGATGCTGATCGCCTACGCGATCCACAATTCATTCATTTTCGACACATCGGCAAACTTCTATGTGTTTTTCAGTGTGCTTGGGTTCATGTCGTTTCTGATATCGGAACCGGATCGTGGGATGCAGTCGCAACCCCAGCAAAGGGGTTCGTCTGCTGTGCGCAACGCGGCTGGCATGCTCCTTATGATCGGAGCGGTAGTGCTGGTCTATAAAACGAACATCGTGCCCGCCAAAGCGAATTACACGCTCACTCGCGCGATTGTCGCCGGATGGAACAACGACGTTGGGGGAGCCGTGGAAACATATCGTCGCGCCCTCGCCTACGACGTACCCGGCAAATACGACTACCGGAACCGGTTTGCCCAGTATGCGCTGGAAGTAACCAACGGCGTCAAGACGCTTACGCCTCAGCATGTTGAGATTCTTACCTTCGCGATCGCGGAAGTGCAAAAAAACGCCGACGATTATCCGTTGGACTATCTGCCCCAACTGTATCTGTCGCGCTTGAACATCGTCCTGGGCCGCCAGGATATCAACTCGCCCTATAACGATGAAGCGCTTCGTCATTCGCTCAAGGCGCTTTCGCTTTCGCCGACGTTTGTCAGGACGTATTACGAAATCGCCCAGGCGTACTTGAACAAGAAAGACAACGCCACGGCATCTTCGTATTTCGAAAAGGCGATTGCCCTGAATCCGGAGGTCGGTCTGTCGTACTGGTATCTGGGAATTGTAGAACTGGAAGAAGGCAATGTCCGACGGGGACTCAACGATGTTAATGCCGCTCTTGAGAGGGGATACAGGCCGCAAGAGGAAGATTACGTTCGACTGATCGGCGTGTATCTCAAACTCAACGATTTTCCGAATGTCGTTCGGATGTACGAAGGACTCATCGGCCTGAAGCCGGGGAATGCCCAATATCACGCCTCGCTGGCGGTTGCCTACAGCCGGATCGGTCGCATCGATGATGCGGTTGTCCAGGCTCACATGGCCGCCCAGATTGATCCGATCTTTGAACGCGAGGCCCAGGCGTTCGTCCAATCACTCGGCCGTCAGTGGTGATCGTGCTACCGGCCGCCTCCGCGGACCACGAGGTTGATGGTTTTCAAGAGAACGCCGATATCCAGGATCAGCGAACGGTTTTTGATGTAGTACAGGTCGTACTGAAGTTTTTGGGCGGCGTCTGTGATCGATGCTCCATAGCCAAAATACAACTGCGACAAGCCCGTCAGTCCGGGTGTAATCAAATAGCGCTCTTCGTAGAATGGAATTTCCTGCTTCAGAGTGTCGTGAAATTCTGGCCGCTCGGTGCGCGGACCTACGAATGACAGCTCGCCCTTCAGGACATTCCACACCTGGGGAAGTTCATCGATGCGGGACTTGCGTAACAGCCGTCCGACGCGCGTGATCCGGGGGTCGTTTTCTTTCGTCCACACAGCGCCGGTTGCCTTCTCTGCGTCTGGCCGCATGGTGCGGAGCTTGAGCATATCGAATGGCTTTGCCGCCCGGCCTAGGCGCTTTTGCTTGTAGAAAACGGGCCCCGGCGAATCAACGGCAATCGCCATGGCGATAAAAGGGAACATGACTAAAAACGCAGCTCCCAGAATGCAGGCCAGGACGACATCGCCGGCGCGCTTGGCGACTTCGTAAATGTTCCGGCTCCCCTCGGAGATATTTTCCAAAAACCAAATCTGATTGATGGCTCCCAGGGGGACCTTGCCGGTCACTTTTTCGTAGAACGAGGCGAGGTTGTAAAAACTGATGCGGTATTCCAGGGATTTGTAGAACAGATCAATGATATCCTGATGCTGGTATGCTTCCGGGCTGATGATGACGGCTTCGATCTGGCGGTGCTGAATCGCATGGGCAAGCGTATCGGTTCCCTGGGTAATATTGAGTCCGGCCAAATCCTCGTCGGCGCGGCCGACGGGCGTGATGTCGACGAAATATCGGACCTCGTATCCGAGCTGGGGATGCAGGGTGATATGCTGGGCGAGTTCGATAGACTGCGGATTGATGCCGACGATGGCGATCGGTTTTCGGAATCGCGTTTCGATCAGACTGTTGAAAATCGCCCTGACGGCGACTTCCAGTATTCCGAATACGAGGATGAAAAGAAAGAGGTTTGTCTTGGGCGTAATGCCGTAGATGGGGATCAGGTAGAAAAAGGCGACTGAAAAACCGACCGCGAAAAGGCCGGCGCGAAGGAGCGCAGACATGAAATGCACCGTGTTGCGCCACAGCCGCTGATCATAGAGATTGCTGATGTAAAATGCCAGGATCCAAAGCGCGAAAATGATCGTGAACGGAACCAGGTGAAGCCGATACTGGTAGGCGAACCCGGCGTGGTAGCGGATCGCAAGGGTAAGCACTAACGCCCCGTAGAGGGTTGCGATGTCGACCAGGAGCAGGAGAAATTTTTTCATAATGGTAATGGAAGCGCCGTCTCTGCAATCAGTATATCAAAACGGACCGGAATGTGCGCTCGACAGGATATTACTTTACCACTTAAACTTGTTTAAGTCAAAGTGCCGGTGCTTCATTGAGTGGTCGCGGGCCTGTGCTACACTGATAAGAATGATTTCTCGCATGTTCATGAGGGTTGCTGCGGTGACTGCCTTCGGGCTCCTTGCGGCGTTTGCGCCCGTTGTCCGGGCCGATACGATCGGCCAGAGTCAGGTATTTTTCACGGATACGACCTATGACGCATTCTCCCGCGATCGCGCCTCGGCGACGTTGCGCACCATCGGTGACCACGCGTATCTCTATGTCGACGACCAGTGGTGGTCCTCGCTGGCACCGTTTCAGCAGACGTTCGCTTCAATGCATCTGCAGGCGCTGAAAAACGAATTCGACAGCCATATCTATTCTCTTGAGACACATTTCTGGGGGTCAGAGCCCAATCCCGGCGTCGATAACGACCCTCATGTGACCATTCTGCTTGAGCCGCTCAAGCCGGGCAGTGGCGGGTACTTTAATCCTGTCCATCTTTTCCCGCATACGACGGCGAACTTTTCAAACCAGCGCGAGATGATTACGCTCACTGCCGATGCCCTGGGGAGCGGTGTTGAGAAGTCCTTTGCGGGCCATGAATTTCAGCACCTCATCTCCGCGAATCAAAAGGAGTTGTTGCACGGCATTTCCGAAGCGACCTGGCTGAACGAAGGCCGTTCTGAATATGCCGGGACGTTTTTGGGTTACAACGAACCCTTCGGCGGCTCTGTTCTGGAGCGTCGCGCTGTCGCTCATTTCAGCAATCCGTCCGATTCGCTGACCGAGTGGCCGAATGTTTCGTTGGATTACGCGACCACCGCCCTGTTTCTGGAGTATGTCGCTGGCCGGTATGGCGAGAACATGCTTGCCGATACGCTTCGTTCTCCGCAATCCGGCATTGAATCGTTTGACGCGTACTTTGCCGCCCAAGGAATGAGCGAACGGTTCATCGACCTCTATCGCGACTGGGTGCTGGCCGACTATATCAACGACCCCAGTCGGGGTCCCGCGTATGCCTATGCGAACCCCAATCTTCGCAATTTTAGAATTCAGCCGCTCCAGCGCCAAGGGCTTTCCGACGGAGCTTCTGTTGCCAACACCGCGGCGGCAAAACCGTGGGAGCCGATACTCCTAGAATATCTGCCATCCGGCGGAGACACGAGCGGAAAAGCCATGCGATTCGATGTGGTCCCCGGCGAGGGAGGACTTTACAATGTTTCACTGGGCGTTTTTTTCTCCGACGGCTCGTTCGACCTGATACCTCGCGGGACGGCAAGCGGGACCGAACCCTCGTACGTTTTTGCCAAAGACAAGGCTATCCAGAAAATCATTCTTCTTGCCTTTGATACCCATCGGGATGCGGCCGAGGCGTCCTCGCCGAGATCGTTGAAAATCAGTGCAACTCTGCTTGATCGCTCCGCCGCTCAAGAGGCATGGATGGCGTCGCATATTGCGGAAGGTTCTCTTATTCATCGTCTCAACGAGCCGGAGCTCTATGTGGTGAGCGGGTCGTACAAGCGATATCTGCGGCCGGACATTATCCGGTTGTACGGGCATCTGGATCCCGCAACGGCAATTGCCGCCGATGATGCTTCATTCAGCCGTTTTGCGACGAGCAATTACATTCGTTCTGTCGACAGCCAGAAAGTCTACGCGGTCTGGCCGGACGGTACCAAGCATTGGCTTCATATCACGCCCGCGCAATGGAACGCTTCCGGTCGTGATTGGAATGCCATTTTCATTGTGAATAGCCTGGAAGCGAACGCTTATCGGACAGGCGCCGATATCATCAAATAGCCGGCTCATTCAAAGATCATGGGCGCAGTGTTATACTTGGAGGATGACCATCGACATTACGGCAAAAAACATCGAACTCGATCAACCGCTCAAGGTATTCGTTGAGGAAAAAGTCGGAGGCCTGGAACACTTTCTGCCCAATGCCCAGGATCTCTATGCTCATGTCGAGATCGGCAAATCAACCAAACACCATCATAAGGGACCGTTCTTTTACGCCGAAGCAAACCTGCGCATCGGCCAAAGCCAACATCTTTTCCGGGCGTCTGTGGAACATGAGGATCTTCGCGCCGCTATTACCGACGTGAAAGACGAACTGCAGATTCAGATCAAAAAATTCAAAGAAAAAGTCACCGACGCTGAACATCAGCCCGCATCATAGGACCGTGGCGGTGAGGTGTGGATATGTTCCGTTGACCGTCCATGTCCCCGCTGTTAGGGTGGTTCCTGAATGTGCAAGGACGCGGAGGGAACATGGAACACGCGCGGGCTGCTCCGCAAAGTTTTTCTGCCATCCATTTCTTTCGGACGAAGATCAGGGCGTTGTTTCGTGCGAGCGACCCGGAAGCGGATTTGTTTCGGGTCATGAAAACCGATCCCGACGCTCTTGGCGTGTTGGCGCCGCAGAAACCGGGGGATGTCGGCTACGATTTGGCCGCCAGCCGCGACACCATCATTCCTCCGTACGGAAACGCGCTGACCAAAGTTCCGATCGGCGTGCGGCTGAAATTACCCGAAGGATATTGGGGATATGTGGCCGGACGATCATCTGCCGGCGTACATAAAAATCTTCTGGTGTGTCCGGGAGTTATCGATAACGGATATACCGGAGAGATGTTTGCACTGGTGTGGAACATGGGGGCTCACTCCCAATGCGTGCGCAAGGGAGAACGTATTGCCCAAATTATTCTGTTGCCGATCCACCTTGCTCCTTTGCGATATGTCACGGCGTTGCCGGGGACGGCGCGTGGAGAGACTGGTTTCGGCTCCACGTCATAGTACGAAGATTTTCAAGAGGCGCCTGCGCCTCTTTTTATATCATCGGAATCTCTTTGATCTTCGCATGGGTGAAGATATAGAGTTCGGCTGGCCTGGCTTTCTTGCCTCGCAGCTGGCGACGAAGCGGCTTAAGAATGCCGAGTTTCAACATTTTCCTCCGGAAGTTGCGCTTGTCCAACGCCTTGCCCAGCACGATGCTGTATGCGTGTTCCAACTCGGTCAGGGTGAACTCCTTTGGCATCAGATGCTTGATGAGTGTTGTGGTCGAGATGCGCGATGTCACGTGAGCACGCGCGGCCGCGAGCATTTCCGCATGGTCGTATGCGAGACGCCGGATGTGGCGAGGTTCCGCCCACCAGGCGTTCGGAGTATCCGCCTGTTCGCGGCTCGAAAGGGCCATCCAGGGGACGACGCCGATAGAGGCAACAGCGACGATGCGGCCGCGGGGATCCCGGTCAACGCGGCTGAACGTCGCAAACTGATCCAGATGTACCTTAGAAGCGGCGATGTGTGCCTTGTCGGCCACGATTCGCTGCGCCGCTTCTTCTGCTGTCTCTTCGGGACGCAGGAGGCCGCCGGGCAGGCCGCAATGATCGGGATAATGAGGAGGGCGCACCACGGGGATCATGCGCACATACAGGCATCCTTGGCGGATAGTAAACAGCGCCACATCAGCGGCGATGATAGCAAAGCGCAACGATTGCTGAGAGATGGTTCGAGGCATGGAGAATGGTAGAAGCATACTGCTGTGGATACTTATTGTCAAGGTGACACGCAGACGAGTATTGACATAGGCATTACTTTTCCACTATAATAATCCAGGAGATAGATATGCAGATCATCGCACTGGCGGATCGAGGCGTCCGTATGGACGATCTCCTCTTGCTTCGGCCGGATCTGGAGCATCGGACGACCGTCCAATCAAAGATTGCCGGGACGCTTGCGGCGGTCAAAACTGCCCTCGATGCGGCGCGGCATGCCGGACGCCATATACTGTATCTGCCCGGCAGTTACGATCTGGTACATGCCGGTCATGCCTCGCACATCATGCAGGCGATCGAGCGCTACCTATCGCTTGCGGAATACCGTTCATTGGCTCGAGAAGATCTCTATGTGGTCGCGCTAGCGGACGACGACGATCTGATTGCCGCCGTCAAGGCGGCGAAATTTATTGGCAATGGTGGAACCGAGCCGTTCCGCCGCCCGATCCGGGTTGCCTCCGAGCGGCTCTACGAACTTGCGTCGATTCCCATGGTTGACCTGGCCGGCTGTCTTCCATCACCATTGCGCATCGGCGAACTGGCGGCCGACTCTATACTGCGGGCCCAGTGCCGCAGATCCGAGATTGTATCCCTTGTGGCCTGTGCCGCCCGGGAAGGCGGATCGGCATCAGACGATGCTGTGATTCTCACCGCCGCTCTGGGCAAGTATGACGACACTATTCGCTTCACGCGGACAGAACCCCAAGTATTGGTGGACGCGTTCCGCCGTCGCATCCCTCCGTGGTCCATCCAGTCCTGGCAGTTGTTTCTGCACCGGTATCTGGGAGCAGGCAAGTTTCCTGCACCAATAGTCCGAGTGATCAGCCGCAAAGACGCGGGGTACCTGGCGCAAGTCCGCTTTTTGATGCGTGCTGCGGAGATCGACACATTGGTAATCGACGAGGTTCCTGTGACGACGACAACGGAACTTCTCCAGCGACACGGTCTAGAACGCCTTGCGGCGGCCAAGCATCGCTTCTGGGGCGGCTGACCGTGCCAATCAGATATATCCACAGACCTCGCTTCCGGGGTCTTGCTTTTTATGTGGCGATAGAATATAGTGTACTTGGTACACTAAGTTGAGGATCGCGCCGGAAGCCGTTGACTGCATTAGTATAGTAATGTATAGTGTAGGCCGTGTACCGCGACCTTTGACAAGTAAAACAAGCAGAAAGGGAATTCATGGCAATCGATTTCGAGGTTGCAACCGGCTCTGTGACGGGCCGGGATCATACTCATGCGCTACGCAACAACCAGGATGCTCTTGCCGTGCTCTCTGACGAGAATGTCCTGGTCGCCGTCGTTGCCGACGGCTGTTCCAGTGGTCGTTTCAGCGAAGTCGGCGCCCACCTGGGTGCTCGGCTTCTTGCGCACGATCTTCTGGCGGTATGTTCCGCTGAGCAGGGGATTCTGCCCGCTCTGGAGCGCATCCGCCAGAATATGCTGGCGCAGTTGCGCCTCTTGGCCAAAGCCATGGGGGGCCGTCTGTCAGAGGTGGTTAATGACTACTTCCTGTTCACTACGGTGGCGGCGATCATCACTCCGACGGAAACCATCGTGGTGAGTATCGGTGACGGATTGTTCGCCACCAATGAGCAGATCGACCGTTTGGGGCCGTTTCCCGGCAATGCGCCACCATACCTGGCCTACGCGATTACAGGCAGTTCGCTGAATCAGTCGCCCCAGGCGTTTCAGTTTGTTGTTAACACTGTGATGTCGACGCGAGAGCTTGAAACGCTCCTGATCGGCACCGATGGCGTTGCTGACTTGGTGGCGGTCCAGGATCGTTTGCTTCCGGGCAAAGCCGAACCCGTCGGCCCGCTTAGCCAGTTCTGGACAGAGGATCGGTTCTATAAGAATTCGTTCATCCTCGGCCGGCGGCTGAATCTCATCAATCCATCCCAGCCGCACATTCGAGTGGCGGACGACGCGGTGGAGCGCCATGAAGGCCTCTTGCCAGACGATACGACCCTCGTGGTCATGCGGCGGCGGAAAGGAGCGTAGCCATGGATGTCTATGTCGACGGCCAGCGGCTCCGCCTTGATCCATCGTCCTCGATCGGCAAGGGCGGGGAGGCCGATGTTTTCAAGATTGACGCGGCGACCGTCGCGAAAATCTTTAAGCGGCCGGATCACCCGGATCTTGTCGGCCAGTCCGAAGAACAGACCGGCGCGCGGGAGCGCTTGGCGGCCCACCAGAAAAAGCTCCGGCTGTTTCCGAAAAACATGCCGGCGCATGTCGTATGTCCGCAGAAGCTCGTCTTCGATCGCTCTGGCAGTACCATCATCGGCTATACCATGCCATTGGTGGCCAACGCCGAAGTCCTGCTCCGCTACGCCGATGCCGCTTGGCGCCACGGCGGTGGGGTCGGACCGTCCGGCGTGGTCGCGGTCTTCCGCGACTTGGCGGCGACTGTTGCCACGATCCACGCCGCGCAGGTCGTGATAGGTGACTTCAACGATCTGAATGTGCTCGTGCGCGGTTCAGACGCCTATATTATCGACGCTGACAGCTTCCAGTTTGGTGCGTTTCCCTGCCGGGTCTTCACGGCCCGATTCGTCGATCCGCTCTTGTGTGATTCACGGCGGTCGAGTCCCATGCTCATCCGCCCATATCTTCCCGACTCGGACTGGTACGCTTACAGCGTGATGCTCATGCAGTGTCTGTTGTTCGTCGGCCCTTATGGGGGCGTATACCGGCCCAAGGCTCTTGCCCAGCGCATCGACCACGATGCGCGCCCTCTGAAGCGCATCACCGTCTTCCATCCCGAGGTCAAGCGTCCCAAGGTGATGCTCAATCCGGACATTCTCCCCGACGATGTCTTGCAGTATTGGCACCAGTTGTTCGAGCGCGACAAGCGCGGACCATTCCCATTCGGCTTGCTCGACCAGATGGCTCGGTGGACGACGTGTTCGGGGTGCGGCACCGAGTTTGCTCGGGCCGTCTGTCCGGTCTGTCGCGCCGCGGCTCCGGCTGCGGTTCGCGAAGTCGTGCGTGTGCGCGGGACAGTCAAGGCGACGCGCGTCTTCCATACCAGCGGCGTCATCGTATACGCTACCATTCAAAACGGCGCACTTCGCTGGCTCTACCATGCGAATGACGCCTTCCGTCGTGAAGACGACGACGTTGTCCTCAACGGCGGGTTGGATCCCGCGATGCGTGTCCGGATTCAGGGCCCAGCAACGCTGATCGGCAAAAACGGCCAGCTTGCCACTCTGATTCATGGCGCGCCTCCCGCGGTGACCGGCGTCGACAGCTTCGGTAATCTTCCGATCTTCGATGCTAACGAGAACGCCGCGTACTACGTCGCCAACGGACAACTCCATCGGACCGATACCCTGGGTCCCAAGTACATCGGCGATGTTCTGCGCGGCCAAACGCTGTTGTGGGTCGGACCGACGTTCGGTTTCGGTTTTTACCGGGCCGGGCAGATGAACGTTTCATTCGTCTTCGACGCTTCGGCCCAAGGCATCAACGATACCATTCAGATCCCTTCGTTGAACGGCCATCTCGTGGATGCGACGTGCGCTTTGAGTACTCACCACTGCTGGTTCCTGGTGTCCACGCAGACAGGGGGCGTTACCGTCAACCAGTGCTTCGTCATCGATCGCTCCGGTGGGGTCCTTGCGACCGCCCGCGCGAATGAAGGCGATGGAAGCTGGCTCGGAAAACTGCGCGGCGCTTGTGCGGTGGGCGATTCGCTGTTCACCGCGACCGACGATGGCATTGTCCGGGTCCGTGTTGACCACGGGGCCATCGCAGTGACCCAGTCGTTCCCGGATACGGAACCGTTCGTTTCATCGGCCGTCCACCTGCACGCAGGGCCTAAGGGTCTCTACGCGGTGGATACGCAGGATATCGTACTCTTGCAGATCACATAACCCGAAAGGAGACAAGAAGACATGAGTGCCACACGTCAACTGCCGGTCCCGTCGTTCTTCGACCCGAAGCATGCCGAGGACTGGAACTTCGGTCCCGATCAAGGAAAGCTCCTGGAGCTTGCGCCCGCATGGGCCAAGGCGCAGGGCATCAAGCCATCTGCGTCTGCCAAGCGGAAGGTACATGTCCTGGCCATCGACAACCAGGACGACTTCAACAAGCCGCAGGGCTCGTTGTTCGTCGCCGGCCGTTCCGGCCGGGGCGCCATCGACGACGACATCCGGTTCGCCCAGTGGGTCTACTGGAATCTCGATCGCATCACCGACATGACGTTCACCCTGGATACACACTTCGCCTATCAGATCTTCTTCCCCAGCTTCTGGGTGAACGCGCAGGGTAGCCAGCTCTTGCCCCACTCGCTGATCGTTTTGTCCAAGGACGAAAAGCATTTGGTCAACATGGGCCTGGACGGCAAGGTCATCCACGAGAACGTGGTACCCGATCCAGCCATCACCCAGATGGTCACCGGCACGGACAACTATCCTTGGCTTCTCCAGCAGTGCCTGCACTACTGCCGCGAGCTGGCCAAGGTCGGCAAGTATACGCTCTACCTGTGGCCGCTCCACTGCATCATGGGATCCAGCGGGTACAAGTTGTCCGGTGTCGTCCACGAGGCCAGTTTGTTCCACGCCTTCGTGCGTCGGACGCAGTCCAACCGTGAAGTTAAGGGCGGCAATCCGCTCACCGAGAATTACAGCATCTTCCGTCCGGAAGTGCTCTCCCGGTGGGATGGCAAGCCCCTGGGTCAGAAGAACACGCGCCTCGTCCAAACGCTTCTGGACGCGGACGTGATCGTCATGGCCGGCCAGGCGGCATCGCACTGCGTCAAGTCGTCTATCGAGGACTTCCTCTTTGAGGTCAAGCTCAAGGACGAGTCCCTCGTGAAGAAGGTCTACATCCTTGGCGACTGCATGTCGGCGGTGACGGTGCCCGACGGCAAGGGCGGCTTCGTAGCCGACTTCACCCCACAAGCCGAGGCCGCGCTGGAACAGTTCCGGCAAGCGGGGATGCATGTTGTCAAATCAACCGATCCGATCGACAGCTGGCCGGACATCCAGCTGTAAGCTAACGAGCCCGGCGGGAGGATTTCCCGCCCGCCGGGCAACCCTTCCGAGATATCAAAGAAAGAAAAAGGAGGAGCTGTCATGACAAGCAAGTCACCAACGGTCTCGGCGCTGTTCAAGAGCGCCCAAGAAACCGGTTTGTCGCGCGTGGCGGTCAATGCCTTGGACATCCCGGATATGGGTGCGCAAATCCAGGCCGGATTGGGCATCACGCCGGATGATGTACCCGCGCAGGAAGTCACGCTCGTGGCTGTGTTGGTGGACGACTCCGGCTCAATCCGGTTTGCCTCCAATGCCCAGCATGTCCGCGACGGATTCAACCTCGTCGTGGACTCTCTGGCCAAGTCAAAGCAGGCAAGCGGCGTACTCATGCATGCTCGTTACCTCAACGGCTACCTGTACACTCCGTACGCGCTGTTGGATCAGGTACAACGAATGGACAGTGGTAACTACGATCCCAACGGCGGAACGCCGCTCTACGACCAGACGGCGCTCATCTTGGCTAGTCAGCTGGCCAAGTTCCAAGAGTTCGAAGATGCCGGCACTCCCGCTCGAACCGTCACCGTGATCATCACTGATGGCATGGATGAGGGTTCTCGCAAACACACGTCCTCAAGCGTCCGTACTGTGGTTCGCGAGATGCGGGCCAAGGAGCGGCATATCATCGCCGCGGTCGGCATCGAATACGGTGGCTACGATTTCCAGCAGGTGTTCGGCGAGATGGGCTTGGATGACAAGTGGATTCTCACTCCGGGCAACAGTCCGAGCGAGATCCGCAAGGCCTTCGCGCTTGTCTCCCAGTCGGCGGTCCGCGCCAGTCAGGGCGGCGCCAGCTTCAGCAAAACCGCCGTCGGGGGCTTCGCCCAGCCCTGATGCCGTTCTTTCCCCGCGGGGTGCGTTCAACGCACCCCGCTTTTTGTTTTAGAAAATGCGGTTGTAAAAAGCGGGAAAAATGCTAGAATAGGCGGGCATTATCATGTCAATTTTTTCGCGCATATTCGGTGACGCAAATGGGCGGTACATCAATTCGCTCAAGCCCATAGTCACCCAGATCAACGCCCTGGAACTCCAGTTCCGGGCGCTTTCAGATGCGGATTTGAAGGCCAAGACCGACGAATTCAAAAAGCGCCTTGTTGATGGCGCTTCGCTTGATGATCTTCTGCCCGAAGCATTCGCCGCTGTGCGCGAAGCCTCGCGCCGCGTATCGGGCAAGCGGCATTTTGATGTCCAGCTGATGGGCGGCATTGTCCTGCACCAGGGCAAGATCGCCGAGATGCGCACGGGCGAAGGCAAGACGCTCGTTGCGACGCTTCCGGCCTATCTGAACGCGCTCACCGGCAAAGGCGTGCACGTCGTCACGGTTAACGACTATCTTTCCCGCCGCGATGCGACGTGGATGGGTCAGATCTATGATGCGCTCGGTCTGACCGTCGGATGCATCAACCACGATGCCAGCTATCGCTATGACTCGTCCCATACCACGCCTACCGAAGACAAAGAACGCGACGTCGAAGGAAGTTTTCACGTTGTCCACGAGTTCTTGCGTCCCGTGAGTCGCCAGGATGCGTATCGGGCCGACATCACCTATGGCACGAACAACGAATACGGTTTCGATTATTTGCGCGATAATCTGGTTTACGATACGCGCCAGCTTGCGCAACGCCAATACGACAGCCATGCGTTCGCCATTGTCGACGAAGTAGACTCGATCCTGATCGACGAAGCGCGCACGCCCTTGATCATTTCCGCTCCGGATACGGAATCCGGCGAACTTTACCAGGCGTTTGCGCGCGCTGTGCCGCGCCTTGTCGAAAGCGAAGATTACACGATCGACGAAAAGTTTAAGACAGTTTCCGTTACCGAGGCTGGTATCGAAAAAGTCGAAAAACAGCTTGGCATTCCCGACATCTACGCCGAGGGCGGTGTGCGGTATGTCCATCACCTGGAACAGGCGCTCAGGGCTCATGCGCTGTATAAGCGAGATCGCGAATATGTCGTGAAAAACGGCGAGGTCATCATCGTGGACGAATTTACCGGACGCCTCATGCCGGGCCGACGCTGGTCCGAAGGTTTGCACCAGGCGGTGGAGGCCAAGGAGGGCGTCAAAATCGAGAAAGAATCCCGCACCCTCGCGACGATCACATTCCAAAATTACTTTCGCCTGTATGGGAAACTTTCCGGCATGACGGGCACGGCCCGCACATCCGCCGAAGAATTTCACAAGGTCTATGGTCTCGACGTCATCACGGTTCCCACGCACAAGCCGATGATCCGCGCCGACGGCCCTGACCGTATTTATAAGAATCAGATCGGCAAATTCCATGCGATTGTGCGCGAGATCAAAGAACGTCATGAAAAGGGCCAGCCGGTGCTCGTGGGTACGGTATCCATCGAGAAAAATGAACTCTTAGCGAGCTTGCTCGAACAGGAAGGAATTCCTCACAACGTTCTCAATGCAAAAAATCATGAGCGAGAGGCCGAAATCATCGCCCAGACTGGGCGCAAAGGGGCTGTCACTGTTGCCACCAACATGGCTGGTCGCGGCGTGGACATCATCCTTGGTGGCAATCCTCCCAATGAGGCGGAAGCCGACGCCGTTCGTGCGCTTGGCGGCTTGCATGTCATCGGCACTGAACGGCATGACGCGCGGCGCATCGACGACCAGCTTCGAGGTCGCGCGGGCCGCCAGGGCGACCCCGGTTCCTCGCAGTTTTTCATTTCGACCGAAGACGACCTCGTGCGGGTATTCGGAGGAGATCGGTTGACGAGGATCATGGAGCGGCTTGGCGTCGGCGAAGATGATGTTATTGAAAATCGCTTGGTGTCGCGCGCCATTGCGCAAGCGCAGATGCAGATCGAAGGACAAAACTTCGATACGCGCAAACACGTTCTTGAGTACGATGATGTTATGAATAAGCACCGGGGGAGTATCTATAAACTTCGCTGCGAGGTGCTGGACTCGCCGGACAGCAAGAAAAAGGTGCTCGAATATCTGACCGACACCGCGACTCGTGTTGTACAATTCCACGCCGCGTCCGAATCCGATGAACCTGATTTCGCGGCCATGGTCGTGGCATTGCGATCGCTTGCCCCATTCAGCGACGTTTTGGAATCAAAACTAAAAGACCTCGGCACGCGCGAAGCCGTCGAGTCATATGTACGCGGGGAAATCCTAAACCTCTACGAAGCGCGCGAGCAGGAGATCGGTGCCGACCAGATGCGCCAGATGGAACAGATGGTGCTCCTGCGCACGATCGACGAGCTGTGGATGGAGCACATCGAGGCGATGGAACATTTGCGCGACTCCGTGCGCCTGCGCGCGTACGGCCAGCGCGACCCGCTGATCGAATACAAACTCGAAGGCCAGCAGATGTTCGAGCGACTCATGGGCTCCATCACGACCCAAGTCGCTGGCATGATCTTCAAAGTTAACGCCGCGCCCCAGGCTCCCCAAAAAACCGTCGTCGAAGAGCACGGTCCGCTCTCGATCAGCTCCCCGGAAACCGTGACTCACACTGCCGCTATCCCCGGCGAATCACCCAAAGAACCAGGCCGGAATGATCCCTGCCCCTGCGGTTCCGGCAAAAAGTTCAAAAAGTGTGGCCTCCTCAATACCGAAGAACATCAACGCTTGATGAAAAAGTAATGCATAGATTAATAGAACAATCAAAGGCAACGAAAGCCCAGGCTGACAAGATTTTACGAGAATCTCATATTCTTGAGATCTTAAAAGAATATGGAGAAGTTAAAATTGGTGGCAGCTATGCCTTAGATGTTATGTTGCGTGCAGACTTGGATTTGTTTGTCATCACTAAAAAGCACGATTGGGAGAAGGTCATAAAAATCTACGATCAATTAATGCGATCAAAGTATTTTAGGGAATTCGATTTTGTAAATTGGGTAGATTTTGAAGACAAAAGTATAGATCCAATGAAAGGATATTATTTCCAACCATGGGTGCCGATAGACGATCAGTTGTGGAAGATGGACGTGTGGCTTGTTACACCCGATCAATATAACGGATCTCAATCGACTGATCGATTCAAAGAATTATTAGATAAGGAAACTGATGATTCAAAAAGAATAGCCATTTTAGAAATTAAGGAAGCAATGAAACAGGGCAAAAAATATATTAAGGGAGTGGACGGTAAATTAATATATCAAGCTGTTTTGGAACATGGCATTGTTGACGCAGAAAGCTTTAAAAGGTTTTTGGGGAGTCAGGTAACTTAACGTAGGTTTTTAATTTGTAGTGTTTTCTTAAATTCTGTTGTGGGCATCACAACAAGTTCAAACGACGTCACGGAGCGTGACGGAGTACTGAGCACAGCAGTGCGAACGTGAAGTGTCATGGGAAATAAGAAAAAGAGCCCGCGCACGAAGCAGGGCTCAGAGAGTTCGGGACGTCATGGGTTATTGAGACCCACCCCAGCCTATTAGGCTTAAGGCGCTAGGCCTTGCGGTCCCCAGCTTTGGTACACCGAACTCACCTCCAGTATGCCATGATGGTATCAACAGTCAATAGCGTAGGGATACGGTATGTAATGTTTAAAAAGAAGCCCTTCTCCGGAGAGTTGGGCTTTGAGCGAAAGCTAGTTATTTGAAACGAATGACCCTGAACATATGCCTGGTGCCGTCGGACTTGCGAAGGTCTAATGCGATCCAACCATTCTTGATTGACACCGTTCCGTCAGTAACTGCGTGAAGTTTGACGATAGCTTTACGCAATGACATACTTTTGCCATCCAGTTTGTCTGCCGCTTCCTTTACTGCACGCGGTAGGGGGATGGTGGCTCCGGCAAAACCAGGATGGGGATCAAAGAACGTCTTCACTTTATCCAAATTTCTGCCCACTGTGACCTTCCGTCGATAAGTTCTGCCGTGATCCTAATAAACCCTTGGAGCCGAGTCAACAAGTTGTCATGGGGCATGAGAGAAAGAAAAAGCCTCGTAAGACGAGGCGAACCCAGAGAATGAAACAGCGAAATTTATGGTACGAAATGGCATGAGAAACAGCACCCCCTATCTACGAAATGCCATTCACCCCACCAGCAAGCCTTAATGTCGTGTCTATGACCGGCGATGGCACACCGTAGAACCGTAGTTTCTTGATGGGATTTGACGGGTAGGGGTTCGCCGCAACGCTGGCAATTTTCAACGAGCTTTACTGTTAGATCGGCCTCGAGAACGGCATGTTTGTGCCCGAAAATTCTGCAGATCCAATGCACACCTACCTCCCCTTCGGAAAAATCATACTAACCGCAAGATAGCGTATAATGTGAAAAGATGTCAAGAAAAAATGTCATGGGAAATAAAAAGACCCGCCTATGCGGCGGGTCGGGGAGAGAGTAGCCAGCTGAAGAAGTTGATTGTTGGCACAAAAAAGAGCGAAAACGTGAGGGCAAATAGCGGTATTACTACGGATGTGTGACCCAGGAAGAACCGAGCCGACGATACCGGAATGGGTATCCCCGCGAGCAAAGCAAGCATTGAGAACGAACCAAGAACGGCGACCATGAGCGTATAAACATGGAACTTTTGCTTCAAGATGTCGAAGCCAAATCTGCGCCATGCGCCGAATGAGCCAGCAATCAATCCTGTCGCAGCCGCGAGGAACAGAAAAAACCACATTTTGAATACCTCCTTCAGGTACTGAAAGGATCTCGTTCGAATATAGTGCAAAAAAGAACCGATTACAAGCCCCCAATAGTTGCCAGTCTGGAGCCTAAAAGTAAATTATGAGTATAAAAGCCAAAATTTATAAATTACTTTATCCGGTATGGAAACAATATCTTCGTATTTTTCAATCTGAAAGGTCCGGATCAGGAACAATTATTAGATTTGGTAGGGAAGTTTTATTAATAAAAAATACTTACGGTGACCAGCGGTGGTGGAGTTTTCCTGGGGGCAGTATACAAAGAGGCGAGAACGCAAAGGCTGCTGCACTTAGAGAAATCAAAGAAGAGGTTGGACTTAATGTAGGTAATCTTCGAGAGTTAGGATCTTTCTTATTTACAAAATACTATCGCAACGATACGATTCACGTATTTGAAGCCGAGGCAGAAGACAAAAACATGAAGGTAGATGATAACGAGATCAAAGATGCCAAGTGGGTGCCGATCGATGAGGTTAAGGAAGCTGATCTTTCTGATGTAGGAATTTTAATGTTCAGAATATATCAGCAGTCGAGCTCCTTTCACTTGGGTTCCTAAGACTCGATGTGAAATGTTACGTCTCACGCGCGCAGTTTGTAGATTCGGCTTAAAAAGACCCGCCTATAGGGCGGGTCGGGGAGAGAAGCCGGTATTAGTGCTTGAGCAACTCTGGCGGCACGGCCTCGCAGGGAGCATATGCGAGCGCGGGGCCACCGTTGCCGGCGCCACCCCAGTAGTACGCGAAGCAGAGATTGGTTCGGGGATCCTTAATGTAGCGAATTTCCTGGACGACCCATGCTAATTCACGCCTCCTGGATTCCTCGTGCTCTTGGCGGATGATATCGTCGCATCCGAAAGCAAACACGGACAAAAACAAAAAAACATATTTCATGACAGCCTCCTTGCCTATGTTATACTACATGGTATGATATTTGTAAATGGCGCGGGCGTTTTGTGAATCAGCTATC
>CAYQNM010000008.1:0-24206 GCA_964419015.1 uncultured Candidatus Saccharibacteria bacterium
AAGAATCTCGGACGCCAAGGCGAGATCGGATCGGTGGAATCTGCTACGAGATGGTCAAGCCGATGCCGAGTGCGAAAATGGCGATGAACGCCACGACAAGCCAAACCGCCGTCCACAAAACGACGTGCAGTGCCGCCTTCCGCTCACCCCCGAAAAAGAGATGCGCGGGATACCCCAGCGCCAGCGAACTGCATACCAGCGCCGAAACCACGAAAGCGATGAGAAACGCCATCATGCCAAACGCAGGATGATGCTCAAAGGGCTGGGCGGGCAGGATACTTCCGGCATGTGTCGCCAGTGTTACGAATATCAGGACGTATCCCGCAATCCCCAGCGCCTGCATGAACCCGATTTTCGGAGCCGATATATTCGATGTCATAGGTGAACCCATCGTACACGTCGAGCAAAAAATCGCAAGGGATATTTTGCGGAAATAAAAAGCGGCCGAGATCATCGTGCCGCTCGAGAGTCCAAGTCCTTACAGTAAGGAGATATTTTTCGCGATCTTGTATATAGCTTTCTGCTTTTTCTTGTCACTGGGCCAGTGCCTTATGACATCCTCAATCATGGCCAAAGATGTTTGAAAGTCTGCTTGGACCGACGACACGCCGGCGCTCAAGGCAAGCGGATCGCTGCCTGCCAGTCCACGCTCTCCAATACACATACCACCAGATTTTCTCTGGTGGTATGTCATTAACCTCCAATCGGGCAGTTTAAAGTAGCCTACCGCAAAAGAGAGACTGCTATCTAACCACGACGGACTGATCGTGTTGAGTACCGTCATCCAACATCACGCGCAAAGTATAGGTGCCCACAGAAGGTACCATCTTCGTTGTGAGGTTAAAGATATACTGGGTCGCATTCGAATCGTACCGGAAGAGATCGCCAACATTTGAACCGCCGCTTGATACTGCTGGGACCAATGTCGCTAGAGTTTTGCCAACCGACAGATGCGCCACCGCACCAGCAACTGGGACAGAATCCGAGGTAGTAAGCTTAATCTTAACCGGAATTGTGCTTGTTTTCTTGAAATCCTTGAGGTACAGCGTCGCCGGCGTGCCCCAGGCCACGGTATACGGTTCGACGATATAGCTTACCGTTACTGAACTCGAATTTCCGGCAAGGTCGTGAACACTCACGGTATAGTTTTTGACCCCATCCGTTGCAGTGTCGACAGGAGCGCCAACGGGCGTGGTCGAACTCGGTGTGCCATCGAGGCCGGACAGCGTATCACTGGCGGACCAGTCCGCCAGGACGGTATGGGTTCGGATGTAGTGCGCGCCGTCCACCGGACTCGTGATCGTGATAACGGGGGCGGTTTTGTCTATTTTTATCGTTACTGACTCGGAGGACGTGCCTCCTGCGCTTGTCGCGGTGCAGATAAGCGTCGTCCCGGCGGTTTCATCGGTCAATACCATTTCCTCACAGCCCGTGGAATCACTGATCGCCGATTCACCATCGGAAACCGACCAGGAGACGGTTACATCGCCGTTGTGCCAGCCATTTGCGTTTGCATCGGGACTCACGGAAGGCACGATCACGGGGGGTGTGATATCTGAAGGAACTCCCGCAATCACATGCGCTGTAAAGATTGCCGTGGCGAGGTCAAATGCGCCGATACCCGTGGTATTGTCGGCAACCGACAAACTCACCGTAGAATCTCCCACCGCTACGGGAGTAACAGTGACTGCTTGCGAGTCGTTACAACCCGGACCGGTAAAAGTGATGCTGGAAGGGCTGACATCCGCCGCGGCAGGGTTGCCGTTAACAACATTGAGTGTCAGGTATTCGCCGCTATCGAGGTTGCACCCATTTTCACCGTCCCCGCTTTGAACGCGGATTTTATAGGTTACAGAGCCGGCGGAGCCGCCTGTCGTAAGATTCAGGACTTCGACTGATGTATCAATTGATGCATCAACCGTGTTGAAAACCTCGTCGGCAATCGTAGAGCTTACTGAAACAAACCCCGAAACCAGCACGACCATGAATCCAACGAAAAATGTGTTAAGTTTTTGCATTATAGATATGAGTATGTTGCCCGAAACTTGCCTCCCTTACTTTTGCTTCTTCGCTTTTCTCGCCGCCAACATGGCGTGCTTGATTGCCCGCCGTTTCGCGGTCTTGTGAGACCGCGGCTTATTCTTGTGTTTCCTCCCCAGCGCCCCGTATCTTTTTGCCATAAACAAAGGTGTTAAAATTTCTCCGCTCTCATCATAACACAACTTCCAAATCCTCAACAGAAAACCCCGCACCAGACGAAGGATTGGGGCCTTCTGATGCGGGGCGATTGTTTATCTAGATGGACCCTACACGCTCAACAGGGCCATGGGTAATGCCTCTTGTCCTTGTGGCACATCGTCGATTCGATCGACAATGATGTGAGGAAAATCCTCTTTTCCCCACTGGATCGTGTCGATGGAAGTGACACGGAAACGGCCGTGAGAAAGCCCCGCGAAGACGCTCCGGAGATTGAGCTCCGCGCCAACAGCTGGAATTTTGTCGAGCTCCAGGGCATGGAAAAGCCCCTTCCCGACGATTATCACCATAGCTCCTCCTTGATCTCAAAGATATCCTGCCGCTCGTGGCAGATGTTACGAACTAACGCAACAATACCGCCTTTCGGCGGTATTGTCAAACGCACGCGATAAAAGCGAAGGTGCTGGTTACGGGCGTTTCATGGTACCGAGAAGAAAATGAATAACAAGGGCAAGGATTGACCAGTAGAGGGCAAACACGGCGGCAACAAGCGGAGGTGGCGGATCGTCGTGGAATACATTATCAAACGGCCCTATCAAAACCACTTTGACGGGATAGCACATCTTATACCCGGCGTGCTTCCATGTTATGGGCGAATCCGTTCCCAAGAATGACTTTTCGTTCCAGGGAAAAACCCGGGCCTCCGTTCCAAAAAGCGCGTTCGAGATAAACATAAAGGCGAACGCAGAAATGACGAAGATGATGACAAACTTTTTGCTTGAAATGGTCATATTTAGATCAGATCGATTAGCTCGGAGTGCGAAGGCCCTGACCTGCTTCAGAAAAGACTAACACGATTTTTGGCATATTGAAAAGAAAAAGGTAGCGGCTGTAGCCGCTACCTTCGTCGGGGTCACCCTGATCCCTCCCTTCTCGAAGACCTATTTGAGACTCTTGATGAATTCTTCCTCGGCATTCGTTCGAAGATCCTCGAGAGCTGGTGGCACCCCGATACCAAGCTCCCTTCGGACCTCTTGGAGTGTTCGCAGGTTCACTCCTCGCACGATCAGGTGAGCGCTGTGCTCGGCGCAAAACGCAACAACATCTCCGCTCCGCACCGCCGCCACGCGGGCACCATCTGTTGTGTCAAAGTATTCCCTACAGGCCGGGAAGTCACAGTTAACCTCACGACTGCCCCCCAACATGTTCTGTCTCCTCTTTCTGACCGAATTCACTGTATCACACTTTTTCGTTTTACGCAAGTATCTGCTCCGTGGCCCGTCTTCGTCAAGGCAAACAGAACTCACTGTTGCATAACGGATGGTTTGTGAAACTTTGTCCAATCTTGGGCTGTGGCCAGAAAAGTGATAAACTAGTCTCTGCCATGACCCCTGTTGCAGAGTTTGATGGTCTAAGGGCCAAACTTTACAGCGAAGCGCTGAAGGAGTTTCCTCATGCTCGAGAAACCGATATTGACCTGATGAAAAAGTATCTCTCTCCGAAATTAGGAGAAGTTATACTAGAAGTCGGCGCTGGAAATGGCTTATTCTCTGGTGCAATCGCCGACGCCACGTTGCCAAATGGTAAGGTCATTGTTACTGACCCTTCCAAAGAACAACTTTTTGGGGTTTCAGACTTAGGCAGAAAAAATATTGAGATAAGAAACGAGGGTGCGGACAAATTGACGCTTGAAAAAGGCGCCGTCGATGGTATTTGGTCATTTGGAGCTATCCACCACATCTTTCGCAAAACCGCAGCATTCAGTAATTTCAATACATGCCTGAAGTCTGGTGGACGTCTCGTGATTGGCGACGTCTTCGCAGGATCAGACCTTGCAGAACATTTTGACGATCGCGTAGCAAAGTTTTGTATCACAGGTCACGAAGTTTCTTTCCTAAGCCGAGCATACACCGAGAGTGTGTGTTTTCTTACTGGATTCGAAAAGCCGGAGTTCCACGATTTCAATGCGAAATGGGTTTTTGAGAAAAAAGAGGATATTGGAACTTTTCTTTATAAACTTCATGCAATGACAAAAACAACTCCCGAAGAATGTCTCCGGGGTGCCGAAGAAATACTTGGCGTTATAGAAGAAAATGGTAAACACTATCTCAATTGGCCGATGACGATGGTTGTAACCAGGAAAAATAAAACGTCCGACACATACTGAGCGAAGTCGAAGTGAAGAAGCCGAAATAAAAAGCCGAGTTATCGTACTCGGTAGACGTAATTATCTAAGGCCATGTTTTTTGCAAAGTTCTTCAGTTGGAACACCAAGACTCATCATAATTCCTACGCAGTCATAGACAAGTGATGGATTACTCTTGCCCCAAGCGCTATCGATTACAAGTCTTTCTAGGTTATCTAGCACCTTAGAAGACCTGATCTCGAAAGATAGCATCATCAGGTCTTTCATTGCTCCCAGTGGAAAGTCTCCGATCTTCACTCGACTTGCTAAGCGGTAAGCACCTTCTCGAAAGGCTTCTTGTGCTGTGACGGAAAGTTTTTGAAATAGAATACAAAACGCATCAATAACAGATTCGCAATCACCACTATAAACTTCAGGAAGTCCCCATGCTCGATAACGGATGCCCTCGTCCGGATCATGCAATTTTCTCAGACGATCATCAAGCCAAGACTCGAAGTCATCGGCGCTAAAAGAATTTAACTGTTCCAATGTCTCCACTCATTGCTCCTGGTTTTTAAGGATTGTGATATAATACCATGACTTTTGATCCGTAACAAGGTTTAGGTCTGTCAGTCTGCATAATCTCAACCAAGAAAATAACCTGGGTAATTACAGGTTATTTTCGTTTGCTCAACGATAAGGACCCGCCTACATTAAAACTGACCGGGCAAGCAAGTTTCGAACCTATGACTGACTTGTCCCGGGCGAAGTCAAGAGCAGCGTTCATTCAACGATGAGGGCAACCGGCCCAACAACACGGCCGCCGTTTCCCCTCGATAAGCTCCGTGCGGATCCTTTCAATATGCTGCCTTCTGGTTTCCGGCTTTTTAACGGAGATCGCCCAGCAAATCCATTCATTGCGTGCGAGCGGCGTAATATCCTCCCATGTCGCTCGCGCCGCTGGAGCAGAGGTAAGAGCCCTCCGCAAATCCGCGGGTATTTTGTGTACGGTACCGTTAGAGATTCCTTTGATCATACCGTATTGCAAGGTCGGACCTTACAATGTTGCTAGAGAAAACTTCTAAGCTCTCGGTCGTGGATCGTATTAGAACGTAGCGTAAATTAGGTAGTCTTCCTTCGCAAGGTCAGGAATAAAGTTAGAATACCCGAGGCGAAAAAGGCAAAGGCAAAGTTATATTGGATTATGGTAACAATAAGGGAGGTCAGCCAAAGAGCTATGGATACAACAAAGAATAGCCAAATCCATTGAAAAACAAAGGCACCAAACTTGATTCCAGCAGAAACTTTCTTTCCTTCCTTTTTTGCAGATACCGGCTTTTTATTCAAAAATGTTTCAACGTTTTCAAGTAGATCTACGCTTGATCTGAACTCACCTTCAGAAATGCCTACATATTCTGTTGCCTTCTCATCAAAAAGTTTTTCTTGAATCTTTGAAGCGTGTTCTTGTAGTTTTGTAATTTCTTTCTTATCAAGTTTTTCTAACTCGCTTTTTGGGTACCAGAGATTTCTGCCATATTCACCATCAACAATTTGCAGCCCACTTTTATCTGATTCAGTAACTTTTTTGACTTTTTGTATCCCTGTCTTTATTCTCTCTGACAATTGACGCAGATACCGCCTGTAGTCATCCTGGGAGATTATATCAGGGTGCTTAGACAGGATATACATAGAGACTGGGTTACCAATCCAATCATCATGCCATTCAACCTCCTTTTTGAGGCCATCAATAAAATCTTTACGGAGAAAGGCACTGTCTTTACCGATCTCGGATTCTAATACAACCCCATCCCTCACTTTATATTCTTCGGGTGGCTCGTCTATACGCTCGGTGAGTCGGCTTTCTACTTTTATTGGTTCTGTTTTTATGCGGTATTCAAATTGTTCTGTACGGTAATAGACATCGTCCTTCAAACTCATTTTTGATTGATATGTTTTTGATTCCGGGTAGACGTCGATGGTAAAATCGGCGTATTTGCCGCCAAAGGATAATGTATTATCGCCGTCTTCTTCAAAGATTTCTATTTCCATAATCGTATTAGAACTTATCATACCGCTCAAACAGCATAATGTGACTTTCTTTTCCAGATATAGAGTTCAATTAAAAAATCTTTATGGCAATCTAAGCAATAATCAAACTTTCGATAATCGAAACCATTTTCATTTCCAAATTGTTGAACCTGCCATACATTGCCAGTTACGTCACCCGTTTCCTGTATCCTCCTGTGAAATGTTGCATTACTGCCACAATGAGGACATACATTGATTTCGTAGATTACTTTGTCTATCAAGACAAACGGAATACTTAATTCCTTTCCATCAGTACCCTTAACTTGTACCTGCTGTTCGGAGTCAATTTTAATATATCGTGCAGATTTTTTGTCCTCATTCTTGTCTAATTCTTCATGTGGTATTTCTTTTTTGGCTTTTGTGGTCATAGTCTATTATGTATTTTCTTAAAAAAGCTTGGGAGGATTTTCAGCTGTAACTGCTACCAATCCAGCTTTGGTACCTCTTTTATTTAATTTTAACCAATTTGTTTCTTTACCGATAGCCCATGACTTGCAGATCATTAGAGGATCTAGGCTAGAAACACCAACCACTGGCCTAATCTGCATTAGACTAATTTTCTTGGCCATTTCTAATACATCTTGTTCTGTGATTTTATTTTTATCTAATACCATATGACCATGCCCTGCAAGAAAAATATGATTAAGATGTAGGTTCTCTTTCGAAATATCTTCTGATATTTTTTTCAAGTTATAAGCATGTGTTGTAGATATAAGGCACACTAAAACAGTATTTGGCTCATAACTTTTTTGTTTCAGTTTTGTTGTTATGGTATCCAAAATATCACCATCAAAATGTTCAACAACCTCAACCTCTCTAACATTGATAAGATTGCCAAGACTTGTTTCGTCTATTGTACCGATAACACCGTCAGGAGGATCTTGATCAGGTTTAGTAATCCACCATCTACGTTTTAGGTGTTCTGACTGTTGAGAAGCTAAAGCAGCTATAGATGTGACGTATATTTCCTTAGCTCTTTTTATCCCTCGACTTTTCCAGGTATCATCGAAACTTAAGTTATTTTCATTCTTAAACTTATTAAACTCTTGCCAAAACCCCAAAAAACCATAGCAAGGATTAAACCATGTTATATCGGGGCCTTTTAGGTAATCTAGGTGGGGTGGAAACATTTTCTTGCAAGAAGTTGATAAGATATTATTTCCCATTGTAAGGTCCGACCTTGCAATGAGGATTTTGCAATGATCTAGTCCGACCAAATTTCTGTGTTATGAATATGATCTAAAGTTTTCTGACAATGATTGTCTTCTAAAAATTTGATTCTTTCTTGAGAAAAATCTTTTAAAGTAACATCGGGACGGTCTTTTAAGATCTCGGCTAAATACATCTCTAAATCTTTTCTATATTCCTCCTCTGAAGCATAATCTTCGGGACACTTTAAAGAAAATTCATCCGATGTATTGAACAACGCCCATATCTTAATAAAGATTGCGAGAAGTAAAATAAATATGCCTACTATAATTTTAAGTTTATTTTCTTTTAAATAATAAGGAAGGGGTTTCATTTATTTTTATATTTTTCTTTAAATTCCTCTTTTTCATGTTTAATTAATGTCTTTGCGACTGTAAGGTCGGACCTTACAATGTTGCGAGAGAAAACTCCTAAGCTCCGGGACCAGGACTCGAACCTGGAACCGTCTCCTTACACATATTCCACTATTTCCATAATGGGGTGGACTATATCTTCACCATACCCTTCGACAAACAGGGCTTAGGTGCTTCGGTATCTAGTCTCTACGGCGCTCTCCGCTTGCGCGAAGTTCCCACGGTATTACCCTCTGCATAGCAGATAGGGCTTCACCGTTATCCCAAAGAGTTTCAATCCGCCTTTCGACGGAAAGCTGCAATATGACTTACAGGGAGCTGCTCTACCATTGAGCTATCCCGGAGCTTATGAGTTTTCATTCCTCTTTCTTTGAATTGTGAAGAACGCGAACAAAGTCATGCTACCCGATTTCGTCGGTTTTTTCAACCCGCCACGAAACAACCGTCACTCGGCGTGCGTGAACAGCGAGAGCCGATTTTTGCCATTCTGCTTGGCCTGGTACATGGCCTTGTCGGCATTTTCGATGAGTTCCTCCAGAGATTGCTCGCCGTGATAGTCGGAAACGCCGAAACTCGCGGTCAGAGAAATCTTTTTTCCGTCAACCGACAGATCGGCGGTTTCGAGTGCTCGGCGAAGCTTTTCGGCAACGGCAAAAGCGACGTCGCTGTCAGCGCCCAAAAGCGCAACGACGAACTCTTCGCCTCCCCATCGGCCATACACATCTCCCAGGCGAAGAGTCGTTCGGAGTACCTGGGCGGCCGTCTTGAGCGCTTCATCCCCGGCGGCATGGCCATGTTCGTCGTTGATCTGTTTGAAGTTATCCAGATCGAGAAAAACGATGCTGAACGGGATCTGGATCCCCACCCGGCGTTCTACTTCGGTCCGACCGAGCGTCACGGCCCGAAATTCCTTGTTTGTTTCCTCAAGAAATCCCCGGCGATTTAAAATGCCGGTCAGCTCGTCAACATAGACCATCGTGCGAAGACGTTCAAGTTCCGCTTCGAGCTTGGCAATTTCTTCTTTCGTCATGCTTGTAATGCTACCAACAATCGTAAAGGGGGTCTAGTATCCTTTTAACTTCTCAACTTTGTGGTGCTGACGGATTTTTTCGAGTGCCTTTGCCTCAATCTGCCGGATGCGCTCCCGCGTAACCGAGAACACCTTGCCTACTTCTTCAAGGGTATGAGTCACGCCGTCGGTCAATCCGAACCGCATGTCCAGAATCTTCTGCTCGCGGGGCGTCAGGTCGCCAATGATTTCGTTGATATAGGATTTGAGGATTTTTCGGGCCGCCGACGTTGAGGGGGAAATCGTATCCTCATCGGGAATAAAATCTTCCAGCGAGCTATCCTCGTCTTTGCCGTCGCCAACCGGGGTTTCCAGCGAGATGGTGTCCTGGGAAATCTTGATAATGTGCCGGATCTTATCGACTTCCATGTTCATTTCGGAAGCGACTTCTTCCGGAAGAGGATCTCTGCCGAGTTCCTGCACCAGGCGCCGGACAACCTGCTGGTACTTGTTGATCGTTTCTACCATGTGCACCGGAATACGGATGGTGCGGGCCTGGTCGGCAAGTGCGCGCGTGATCGCCTGGCGGATCCACCACGTCGCATACGTCGAAAACTTGTATCCTTTTTTGTAATCGAACTTCTCCACCGCCTTAAACAGGCCGATGTTCCCCTCCTGGATCAGGTCCAGCAGTGTCAGATTTGCGGAGCGGCCAACGTACTTTTTGGCGATCGAAACCACCAACCGGAGATTGGATAGCGCGAGCTTTTGGCGAGCAGCCTCGTCGTTGCGTTCGATGCGCTTGGCAAGCTCGATTTCTTCTTCACCACTAATCAGCGGATATTTGCCGATTTCCTTAAGGTAGAGCTGTACCGAATCGGAGGATGTTTCGTCGGCCTCGGCTTGGACGCGCTTTTTGTCGTCGAGCTCCTTGATTTCCTTTTCGGCGAATACCCGACCGGATTCGATGATGTTGATATTTGCCGATTCCAGGCGTTCATACAGAGCCTCCAACCCGTCCACATCACGCTCAATGCTCGGAAACGTATTAAGAATTTCGGCCTGTGTCACAAAACCGCGATGGCGGCCTTTCTCAATCAGTGACAACACGGCGCTCTCGCTGATGGCGTACTTGCTCGGTCGCGGAGCGCGAACGGATTTTTTGCTCGACTTAGTCCGACCGCGCGCGGGCTTGGCGCGTTTTTTGGAGATGGACTTTTTGCTCGACTTTTTGTGCTTGGACTTTTTCTTGGTCATAAAGTAGGGGGAGCGGAAAAAATATTACGCGGTTTCGGCCAAAGATCGTGTCACCTCCGTAAAAACGCGCGCCAGTTCCCGCAAGCGGACCGTATCCTTAGTGGCCTCGGCTTGCTTGATATCGAATTCTAAACCAGTCAGCTGCGCAGAAAGGTACTTTCGTTTGATAAGCATGAGAATGGCTCGGCAAGACTCATCCAGTTCCTCGTCTTTGAATCCTTCCCAAAGTTCCTGTGATTTCATATAGGCGAACTCCAATTGATATGAGCCGCTTCGAGCATATTCTTTCATAAATTCGGGCAGAGACTCGGGAGCAAGGTCGCCGCGCGCCATGACGGCAATAACCTGGGCAATCTGGGGATCAAGCGCTTCGGGCACAATCAGCGAAGCATATTTCTTGAGGAGCAAGGGATGCTTGAGCGCCACCGAGAGCAGAGCTTCGCTCAATATGTCGATGCTCACCTGGGCCGGCCGCTGGGTAGCAAGCGTCCGCGGCGTCAGTGCCCGGGGCTCCTGACATGTTTCAAGATCGTCGGCGCGCTCGATATCTTGCCGGACAGCAGTATCGTCCACTCGAAGGAGCGCCGCAAGCTGGCTGACCCAGTGGGCTCGCTCCACGCGGCTCGTCAAGCGCTTGACGAACGGAGCAACGGCGGCAACAACCGCTTTTTTGTCTTCGACCGATGCGGGATCGAAATGCTTGCGCGCCGCGTCGAAATAAAATTCGATCACCGGCTTTGCCCGGGCAACCGCCTCGCCCCAGGCAGCCCCGTGCTTGGCAACGTAATCAGCCGGATCTTTACATTCGCGATCAGGGATCTCAATGACACCGACCGTACAGTTTTGACTCAACGCCAGTCCGATGCCACGCCGGGTTGCCAGCGCTCCGGCCCGGTCGGCATCGAAGCAAAAATCGAGCTTCGCCGTGTATCGCTGGAGCAGTTTCAGATGAGCCGGTGTCAGCGCCGTGCCGGAAGTCGCGACTGCATGGGGTACGCCACCCTGAAATGACATAATCGCATCCATGTTTCCCTCCACGAGCACGCATCGATCGGCTTGCCGAATGGAAAGTTTCGCCTTGTCCAAGCCATACAGAATCCTGCTCTTGTCGTAAATCAGCGTCTGCGGCGTATTGATGTACTTGGCCGGTTCGGTTTCGCGCCCGGTCGGTTTTTCGAGTTCAAAAATACGCGCAGAAAACCCGACGATCTGTCCGTTGACATCCGCGATCGGAAACGTGATCCGCGATCGGAAACGGTCGTAACTTTTCCCATCTCGCTGGACCAAAAGTCCGGCATCAGCAATTTCCTTGTTCTGATATCCGCGGTCGTTCAGGAACCTGCCAAGGGCATGCCAGTCGTTCGGCGCGAAGCCGAGGCGGAACTGGCGAATGGTGTCGTCCGTAAGGCCGCGATTTTTGAGATACGCCAGGGCCTTTTGCCCGGTGTTAGCGTACCAGAGCTGTTTCTCAAAGAATTTCGACGCTATGTCGCATATCTGAAATAAACGACTCTTTTCATCGCGGACCTTTGGATCGAAACGTTCCAGTTCGATGCCCGCGCGCTGGGCAAGCATCCGAAGAGCTTCGGGAAACTCGACGCCTTCGATTTCCTTGATGAAACCAAATACATCGCCTCCCTTGCCGCAACCGAAACAGTGCCAAATCTGCCGCTCCTGTGAAACATGGAACGAAGGCGTTTTCTCGTTGTGAAAAGGACAGCGTGCTTTGTGGTTGGCTCCTGATTTTTGGAGCTTCACATATCCACCAATGACATCCGCGATATCAAGTCGGGATTTTATTTGTTCAATGGTGTCTGGCATCGTGAAGCCGCCGACATGGGTGCTCCCATAGAACACCAAAAGAGCGATTATATCGCCGTATCGTACGCGTATTGCAAATTAGGCCTATCATAGCATACCGCACGGGAGCAAGCAAGACTCACGCCGCCTGGTTGAGAAGTTGGCGGATCCGCTCCATTTTAAGCACGTCGGTCACCCGCTGACGCAAACCGTACTCGCGAGGAATCGTTTGAAGTTCTTGATCGGATACGTCCAGGCCGGAGCGGACTTTTTCTAACAATGCCGTGACTGACGATTTGACCTCCGCAGCCTCCAAGGGAACTCCGGACGTTTCAACCGAACCCAGATAATCAAGAGCTGAAAAAATACCCTCTACAGTAGCTGCTGTTCGCAAATAATCCCTGACAATATCTGCCTTGCGAAAAATGCCGGCGCGATCCCCGATGTCCAGCGGCGGAGTTTCCGGCGATACGGAAATGGACGTTTCCGGTGGCGCATTTCTTTTTTCGAGGTTGGTTTCCACAGTTGCAAAATTACTGTCCCATAAGATCGCCGAACGCATCCGCAAGCCCCCGGGCCACACGATGGCGCCTGATGGCCTCTTTCAACGCTCCGATCTCGACGTATTCTTTCGCACCGCTCTTTTTGTTCTCGACTTCAACAAGTATCTCGTTGCGGTTATTTGGTTTGACAGCGATGCGCAAGACCCGCCAGCCATCTTCGCATTCATCGCCGCGCGGGATTGCAACATCTTGTCCTTTTTCAATGCGGATATCCTCGGCGGACTCGGCCGCCGCCGAAAGATCCGGTTTCGGCGAAAGGACATGCCGTTCGACGTCATGCGACAATAATTGCTCCTCGGTCGCCCACAGACCACGGATATTCCCGTTTTCGATCGTCGTGACAAAATAACGCACCGCTCCGGAGGCGTCGTGCTCGACCGTCCCAACCTGCCAGGTGCGACCGGTGCCTAAGTCGTTGATCCGATCTTGAGGGTGAAATACCGGCGCTCGTTCGGGATTCCCCACGAGATCTTCGATGCGTTTAGACTCCTTTTTGGCAAACGGATTTTCCATGCCCCTATTGTAGACAATTTGATGTGAGCACGCAACGGAACCGACGCTATAAGGCCAAAGGAAGCTGGGTATTACCAAATGCCGCTTCAAGCGCCCGGACAAGCGCCTGCGCCGCCTCGCCCGAAGGGTCAAGCGTCGGATTGAATATTGCGATGCTCATACCCAAAGCCGAGCCCGATTCCAACGCAATCCGCAATGTCCCGATAAGTTCGTCCCATGCCAATCCCCCGATCATGCGATAATCAACGGCCGGCATCAGCTCATCCTCAAGAACATCAACATCCAGGTGAATCCAAAATCCCGCCGCGCCGTTGTGCGTCATGCGCTGAATGCCGAACGTCACGGCTTGTTCGGCGCCAAGTTCGCGCACTTTATCCAAGGCATAGAGCTGAATCTCGGTTTCGCGAATATCCTGGGAACCGTCCGCTTGCGCCGCATCGAGGTCGCGACAGCCAAATGCGATGATATGCTCGTCACGGACCAGCGGACACTGGTGCTCAATGTCAGCGACAATATCAGGTCCCCGGCCCGAGACGATTGCCAAATCCATATCCGCCGCTTCGCCGGTCGGCGACGCTTCGGGCTGGTAAAAGTCTGCGTGACCGTCCAAAAATAAGAGTCCCGGCGTTCCTCGGCGCTTGAGCGCGAGCAAGCATCCAATGAGAATACTGCAATCGCCGCCCAGTACGAGCGGAAATCGGCCTTCGTCAAAAATCGGACCCAGATGGTCGGCCAAAAGAAGCGAGAATTCGCGCAAACCGTTGGGATTCATCAATCCGGTTTGCCGGTCCCGCCTGGATGTATACCCGATGGTCGGTACTCTACCGCTGTCCCGAGCACCCAGACGCTCGAGCACGCCGGCGCGGCGCAGTGCTTCCGGGAGCAGTTCCACGCCGGACGGCTTGAGGCCAAGAATCGACGGGGCATCGACAAGCGTAATGCTGTGCATATATCCGCCAGTATACCATACGAAAGAGAGTTGGTGCGCCACGCTGGCTTTCCAAAAGCATATAATATGGTATGATAGCATCTCTTTTCATTCATGCTCATCGATGATCTCACGGTCACCATCAGGGCGGGCGACGGCGGCGACGGCATCGCCGCATTTAACAAGAACAAAATGACGCTCGGCCCCTCCGGCGGAAGCGGTGGCGATGGGGGCAGTGTCTGGGCCCAAGGCGTTTCCGACCTGGGCGCCCTGAATCGACTCCGGTTTTCAAAAGTATTTAAAGCCGAAAACGGCAGACAGGGGCGCCACCAGCTCAACGACGGCACTGCCGGCGAGGATTTGGTCATCCACGTACCCATCGGCACCGTCATTCATAATCTCACGACCGGCAAGGACGCCGAGATCAGCGCCGTCAATCAACGGGTCATGCTGGCCAAAGGCGGGCACGGCGGAAGAGGCAATTATCATTTTCGCGGGCCGGAAAACACCAGTCCGCGACAGTTCGAGCGCGGAACGGCGGGACAAGAATTCCAGGTACGACTGGAACTTAAGCTCATCGCCGACGTCGGATTAGTGGGGCTCCCCAATGCCGGCAAGTCATCGCTCCTGAACGAGCTCACCAAAGCAAAAAGCAAAGTCGCCAACTACCCGTTCACGACGCTCGAACCCAACCTCGGCGCGTACTACGATCTGATTCTTGCCGACATTCCCGGCCTGATCGAAGGAGCTTCCGCCGGCAAAGGGCTCGGTATCAAATTTCTCCGCCACATCGAGCGCACCCGCACGCTGTTTCACCTTGTTTCTGCCGAATCAGACGATCCTGCCCGAGACTATGCGGCAATCCGCCGCGAGCTGGGCGCGTACGACAAGCGCCTGCTCGAAAAAACGGAATACCTGTTTCTTTCAAAAAGCGACACGGTCTCCCCCGACAATGCCGCGCAAAAACTCGCCAGACTCAAAAAGCTCAACCCCACAGCATCGACCCTTTCTATTCATGATTGGGATTCGCTCGAACGAGTCAAACGCGTTCTCAATAACGTGGACCAAGAAAAACAACATCCCGTCTAATCGACGGGATGATCATAGTGTCGGATCATGCCAACGGGACGGATATCCCACGTTGCCCCGAACCACGAAAGTATCATGATGAGCCAAAGCCCCGGGTCAAGCTGGAACCAGTGCCATCCCAAATATGCCGAATTGGGCGCCGCATGGTGGTTGGCATGCCACCCTTCGCCGGCGCTTACGGAAGCAATGGCCGCATTGTTGCGGCTCTGGTCGTCCGGAACGACGCGCGTTCCGAATCGATGACACACCGAGTTCACCGCCCACGTAATGTGCCAAACGGCGACCACTCGGATGAATCCCGCAAGCCACAAGCCGTCCCATCCGGCGCAGAGCAAGGGGATAACAAATCCCGCAAGGACATTCAGCGCATACCAACGGGACTGCCAGGACACGACCGGATCGTCTTCGAGCGAAACGCCATACTGGGTTCGAATAACGGGAACATAGGAGCCGGGGCGCAGAACTTCAAAGACCAGCCATCCCAGGTGCGCCCACAGAAAATCCATGATCCCCGTTCCGTCGGCCGTTGGCGAATGCGGATCGCCGGACCGGTCGGAAAACGCATGGTGCTGGGTATGGTTCGGACACCATTCCCGCGCCGGCCCCTGGGCCGCGGTCCCAGCCATGACCGTCAGTACCATTTGTATGCGGCGAGTACATCGGAACGCTCGGTGGGTATAGTATCGGTGGTAGCCGTCCGAAATCCCAAGCATGCTGATCATGCCCAGCGCAGCACCCCACCACCAAGCCGAACTGCTGAACCCGTGCTTGAAGCCGTGCCAGATACCGTAGGCGGCGCCAGCATGCACCAGGGTAATGCCAAAAAAAATACGCCACAAGAACCTGCCTTTGGTAACGCGCATATCACCTCCAAGAACTCCTTGCAGTATACCACGATAGAAAAAAACCGAGCTCTGAAGCTCGGTCAAGAATACGGCGCACGCTTTTGACTCCCTATCCTTTTGATTCCCTATCGAAGGGACGTCATAAATTTCGCCTGTACCTTGCTGAAATCGACAAATCCCAAGAGAACCAGATCTTTGCACTCATGAAGAGGCAATCGGCCGGCGTAGTAGCGAAGAGCCGTATTTGCCGCGACCGTCGCCGCCTCGAAGTGATCCGTTTCGACGGACGTATGAACCCGCACCCAGTAGTAGGCCTGGTGATGGAGTCCATTGATCGTTACCTTGGTTTGCTTGAGGTAGTTCACCAGGTCCGGATGTTTGCGGGTCAGATATTCGTCCAATATCCCGAACTCCTGGTCCGCCAGCAATTCGGAACCCATATGAAACCCGATGGCTTTAAAAATATCGGACGGCACCACGGTATCCCTGAACATGAGATACCCCCGTACGACGGATACCATCGCCTCATCGACACGAAGATCGAGCAAGTCCGGAAGCATGCTTGAAAGCTCGATTCCAAAAAAATCCGCCGCTCCCTTGAGCGTCGCTTGCGCCAGAGTTCGATGAGTATCCAGGTAAGGCGTTAGTCGGTCGTCGAATTCGTCAATGGCCGCCGCGAAGATCGAACTGGCGACTTCACAACTTCGATCGGCGATCAGTTCCGGTTCGCCACGATCCAGAAAATTCACTTGGTGGAGCGCAATGGTGCCAGCCAAACTCGCCACACCAGCGCCAAACACCGAATTAAAACGGATATAGCGCGCAAGAACGCTCATGAGCTGTTGGGGAGTAGTTACTTCCTCCAGGACCTCGGAAAAAATCTTATTCCCCAACCGGGCGTTCGGGAGAATTTTCGTGAGATCCTCACGAGTGATACATTCCACGTGGCTCTCCTTCAATTGTCAGAGTTCTCGAGAAACAAAATACAATATACCGAGACAAAAGTCAACATGTGTTAGAATCTCCGCGAGCGAGGGCGGAAGGATTGGCGAGAACCGGAACGGCGGGCGATGACACCACGGCCTGACGGTTCAACGAACACCTGACCGCCATGAGCCGTAATAGGCAACTCCTTGCGAATGAGCCGCTCGATGTCGCGCACGTCGCGCTTCTGGTCGGGCATGGCAAACGAGATCGCCTTGCCTTCCTTGCCCGCGCGGGCCGTGCGGCCGATGCGATGCACATAGTCCTGGGTATTATCCGGCAGGTCGTAATTCAGCACGAGCTGGATATCCTGCACATCAATGCCGCGTGCGGCGATGTCGGTCGCCACAAGCACACGATATGTGCCGTTCTTAAATCCACGCAGGGCTTCCTGGCGCTGGGACAGCGAGCGGTTGGAATGGATCTCAGCGGCTTTATGTCCCATATCCAAGATTGCGCGACAAATTTTGCGCGCGCCGTGCTTGGTGCGGGAGAATACGAGAACGGTTCCCTTGTATTCACCCAGCAGTTTTGCCAGAAGCGCGATGCGCTCTTCTTTTTTCACGAGGATGATTTCCTGCTCCACACGCTCAGCGGCCGTGCCTGCGGGCGCAACTTCGATGCGCACCGGCAAGGCCATGTGCTTGCGGGCGAGCTCCATGATTTCATGGGGCATCGTCGCTGAAAACAGCATCGTCTGACGCTCTTTCGGGACGAGCGCACAAATTTTGCTAATCTGCGGCGCAAAGCCGATGTCGAACATGCGGTCAGCTTCGTCCAGGATGAGCACGCGAACGTTATCGAGCTTCACGGTTTTCTGTTCGATGTGGTCGAGCAGGCGGCCCGGCGTTGCGATGATAACATGCGGCCGGCGGCGCAGGGCCGCAAGCTGCCTACCCATGCTTTCGCCGCCGATCAGGACGGCCGTAACCAGGCCGAGCGAGCGGCCGATTTTCTGAAGTGTTTCATCAACCTGCTGGGCGAGTTCGCGCGTCGGCAGCACGATCAGGCCCATGCCGCCCTTGCCATACAGGCGCTGAAGAAGCGGCACGCCAAAGGCCAGCGTCTTGCCGGTGCCGGTTTGCGCGATGCCGACGACGTCTTTACCTTCGATCGCAGGCGGAATCGCCTGATGCTGAATCGGGGTTGGTACAGTGTATTTGATGCTCTCAAGAATTTTGAGAAATTCCGGCGCGATGCCGAGGCCGTCAAAACCAGCCGAACCCTCCCTATGTTGTTCTGTCATCTGAAAAAATAACTAAGTGACCCGAGTCCTAGGGTCAGAGAAGCAAATCTATGACGCTTACGAGGTTTCGAGTCGCAGGTCCCGGTATTCCGAGACCACGATTGATATAAGCCCATTATACGCCAAAAGCAAAAACAAGTCAAACCCACGATGGAAGACTTTTTACATCTACTTTACGGTGCACTTGCAAGTTGAACATATCCATGATAGTATATTATACGTTTCAAACTGGAAGAAAGGAACATCGGATGGAGGTCTCGTCCTGTTTTGCTCGCGCGTTGGGGGCAGTTGGTGTCATCGGGCTCACAATCTTCGTCGTCATGCTCGGCCCACGCATCAAGAAAGCATTCGGCGAACGAACGGGTACGACGGTGAAGTTCATGCTCGTGCCCGCCGCCCTCGTCGTTGCAGGTATTATCGCCATCGCCCCAAAGATCAAGATCGTCCCGTGCGGGGGCCAGTCGGCAAAGATGACCACCCCCGAGGTGGTCCGTCTCGCCTGCGACTGTCGCTGACAATTTTGCACCTTCATGGCCTTCCGTTCCCATCTCGGGAATGGAAGGCCTCTTCGTTTTTTGCAGAACTCAAACAAGAACAGGTTCAGCAAGGTCTAACCCGGAACATTCTTCCGGCCACCGCACCCGTCCAAGGTCAAACCTTGCGGGTGCGTTCTTTTTTACTTGATTTGCAGGAATACAATCCCTGTGATAATGAGGACCACTCCGGCGATGTTCAGGAGGGAAACTTGTTCGTGCCACAGGAAATAGCCGAGCGCGAATGCCAGACTGTTCGTCAACGCGGTCGTGATAAACCAAATGACAATGAACTTGGGAGCGTGGGAGTAACTCCACAGGAACAAAAACTGATACGCCAAAATGAGCGGGACGGCATAGAGAAAACTGCCCCCGAAATTCATCCTCAAAAAGTAAACCGTCCCTATCTGGATGATCGCCGCAAGGCCAACCGCGAGAATATAGATCGTCATGCGGTAGAAAGTTTTTTCATAGAACTATCTTAATGTGCTTCTTGCTTTTCTTCCAAAAGGCCGGCGCTTCTTTGAGCTTTTGCAAATCCTGCGTGTCGCCGGACATCAACTTATTCATGAGCAAGTTCAGATCGTAGGAGTACAGACAATGCCCAACGTAATCCCTGATCTGTGCCGCATTATCATACCCCGCGAAAACGTCATACCCCTCTTGTGCAAGACTTCGTAGTGATCGCAATGCATACGCCCATGCATTTCTTTCGGACTGGGCATCCGATTTTGCTTTTTTATCGAGATACCATCCAGGAAGCAAACTGTCTGGATCAAGGTCTTTTACGATATCTATGAACTTTATGCCCAAACCACTCTGCTTTCTTTCCAGTTTCACCGCCTTGGCCATATACTTCATCCACTTTTTTAGAATACTGCCAGCTGCCCGTATGTTGTCCCAACGTGTTGTTGCGTGCTCCCTTTTTTCCCACGAATGCCCTATCTCGTGAAACAGGGCCAACAAGAAGCCCCTGAACTCAAGTTCGTTTTTTGGAAAACACACTTTCTTTTCTTTGCCTTCGTAGGCAAAGACTTCCCCTTCCTCGAAAAAATGTCCGGGAGGTAAATAGGTTCTTAAATCTTGTTCCGCGCCGTTTTCTTTGTGTTTCAGACACAAACGTGCCCCATCTTCAGATTCCTGCAATTCAATATCAAAATTCCTGCTCCGAGGAATAATCTCGGAAAGACTTTTTCCCATCTCTTTATATTGCTCTAGCATCTTGTCGAACGCCTCGTCGAGCACGCCTTCGACATTTTTCATATCCTCCACGGACTTCCCTGGCTCTGTACGAGACTTTTGAACTTCAAAATTATTTTCTTTCATGTTTTAAACTTTTAGCCGGCTCCGGGCGTGAAGGATGTCTCTTCATATTTCAAGATCTTGCCTAGTTTAAGATTCCTGAATTTGCTCAAAAAGTTATTAAGTTTGTAGTTATATTTGGCTACAATGAGCTACAGAATTATAGCCAATCATAAATAAGAACACAACTCGCCTTCAACAGCTTTTAATTTTTTATCTTTTCCGAACTCGTAATCTTTAAAGGCCTTCCAAAAACTGACGACTGTGGGCTTACTCCACGGCTTAAAAACTATTGCCAGGTGATTATAGTCCTGGCCGCCCATACGGATATTTTGTTGCCATACCCACTCTCGCTTCCATTGGAAGTTTTTAAACAGCAAAGCTTCTAGTGTATTTGAATTAATCCAATCCTTTCTCTGTGACCAGTTGAGAATGATGGCGTTTTGGCTAATTTTTGGAATGATGTTTTTCTCTGCATAGTCTTTCCAGAGATCGTTGTCGGAATAAACAAACAAGATGAATTTATTTTTAGGAAGCCATTCGTTTTTTACCCTGCGAAGCAATTGAGGTCTTTGTATAAATCTGATTTTGAGCCAGGGAATAAGATAGAGTAACACGAGCAGGAGAATTAAAGGCGAAAGTAAAATAAGCACTAACATGAAAGGTGCTTTCGCGTACCACGGTAATTCTTTCGTTTTACTCCTTTCTGGCATAAAGGTGGATTCCAATTAAACAGTCACATTTTCTAGCTTCGCTGATTTTAGAGAATCTTGATGAAATTTAGAGCCTTCAAAACTGGATTCCTCAATGGAAGCTCCGTCAAATTTAGCCTTCCAAAAAACTCCGTGCCGAAAATCTGTCTGTTCGATATTTGCTCCAGAAAAATCAGCATACATAAAAACTCCTTGCCTCGCTCTCGTGCCAGCAAATATAGCACCCTGGAAATTTACTTTGACTGCAAAAATACCTGCCATATCGGCAAGATGGAGGTTGGCGTCTTTAAAATTAGCCAGGATACACTTCGCACCGCTTAAGTTTGTCCATTCCAAATTGGTATTCTCAAAGTTTGCGCCCGGAAAATATATACCAGTGAGATCCATGTGAGACAAGTCTAAATTACTTAAATCAGCAAAGCTCATGTCTAAAAATCCTGCTTCGGCTTTTCTTTTTCCCCATTCAACTTTATCTTGTTGAGTTCCGTCTTTACCTAGTTGGCGAAGTTCCTGGTAGAGACGCTCTGCTACTTCGCTAAATCTGGCTTCTCTTTCGGGGTTTAAAGATACATTATATTGTTCCTCGACAATCTTAACCAACTCGTCAGTTTTTGTGCGAATTTCTTGGTCTACTTCTATGGCTTTCTTTTTAGGACTTTCTAAATCCATGATGGAAAATCATTTGCCTGACTCCAAAAAAATGGTACGGATTGGAAAACTCCATTCGACATCGTCACAAGGGTCCATCTGGCGGTGTCTATTGTACAAAATTCGACTGCATTCAGTGCCATTACTTAGATAGTACCGGCAACTTTTTGCAAAAAAGTAAGGTCTCGCAAGCGCATAAATTTACCATCGTAATCTTCCACCTCCATTTCACTTTCTAATGTCCTGATAGCATCTTTGATATCCATCCAAACTGGCTCAAAGCCATCTACTATTTCGTCCTCCTCAAGATTTGGAATGCCTTTATCGCCGACAAGATCGGCCAGGAAACAATATGAAACTTGGTGTAGGCTAGATTTATTTCGGTATTCTTCAATAATTCCCAATTCCCTAACATTGTTCGCAGAACATCCTATTTCCTCAAGTAATTCGCGCTCAAGTGCGTCAGCAATGTTTTCACCTTCTTTTATGCCCCCGCCAGGTAATTTATGAAAATCTTTTTTTGTCACATGAAGAAGCGCGATATTTTTATCTTTATCAAAAACAACGGCACGACTTGCTTTGCGTTCTCGGTAAACAGCCGGAGTTGGATTGTTTAATCCAAAGTCCATATCTTTAATTGTTTTTATAATGTTCATGATTTAGTTATTTCTCCAATAGCCGCGTCAAACGTATCTTCCGAAACTTTTCTCCTCAAATCGCGATCTTTCTCGTAGTTAATGTCCATTACGGTCTCGTTCTCAATGAGATTATCACCAATCCCTAGGATTGCCGCCGCTGGAACTCCGAAATAGTTTGAGGTGGCAAAAACGGTGGCCGCCTCCATCTCCACGCCGAAGTACCCCTGCTCCGCCCAGGATACGACATCTTCCCAAGTTTCTGCCATCATCGCTTGATACGTAACTGTCGGGCCGCGATGAACTTTATATTTTTGCTCCAGTTTGGCGGCAAGCCGCGAACTCAATTTTTCATTCGCTTCGTACTTATTTTTTCTGTCCGGTTGATACGCCTTAGCAGAACTTTCCTCGGCATAGCTCCATGTGGGTATAAGTATCTCGCGGCTTGATGCTCCCTTTTTTAACCCTCCACATTTCCCCAGAAGTATATTTTTCTTGCTTCCAAATAAACACGCCAAATGGAGATACTCGCTCAAAAGCGCACCGCCGTATGCGATTACAAACCAATAATTTTTACCATCTACCTTGAATTCCAAGATAGGATTTAAAAACTCATGTTCTATATTACCAAACTCCGCTTTACGGCCCAGACGCAAGAGAGCGTCCTTTAACATCTCATAAGGATATTTTTTGAACGAGCCAAAAACTATAAAACCCTCGACCGAATAATCGGGAGCTAAGTTTATATATTTCCTGTAATCGTCTGCCGTAAACTTTTTGTACACGATATTTAGGTTATCTCACATGGAGCCACAATCTGATAAACGCGGAGGGTGCCCCTTCACATTCCACCATCTGCATGAGCTCAACAAGTATAAGTGTTGCACTTTACCACGATCGTAGTAAAGTGTTCCCGCCTCTGATTGTAGCGTAGTTACTTATCTGTCCCAGTCTTGAAATTCAAATTGGGAGGTGTGACTTTATGTTGACCTCCTCCATACTGACTCTGAATTTTTTGCGTAACAGGCTCCTTTAACTCTGCGAAAACCATCATGGCAATGGGATCTTTAAATTTCAATCTAACTCTGAAATTACCTACATTTTTTATCTCTAAAACCACAACGTGAGGCATTTCGAATGTTCCGTCTGCTACTGAAGCGGTTATATGGGTGGTTATCCCAAGCCGCGCAACAGTACTTCTTCCGTCTAAGATGGCCAGCACGTCTGGCGGCGTCTGTATGGCTTCGTATGTTGCTCCAAGAATAAACTGCCCAGGTTCAAGATAGAAATCTTCTTTGGTTAAATCTCTTTCTTTATATTTTGGGCTTTGAGTGCCGCTTATCTCAACAGTCTGATGGGGTTCTGGGATAAGAATGTCCTTGGCAAGATGAATACGAAGTCCAACTGGTCTGATATTTTTCTTATCAAATTCGGGTTGGACAATAATTTTCCCTTCATCAATATATTTTTCAATTGTTTGGTGTGATAGAAACATAATACGAGTCCATTGCGGAACGCCGCCTTTCTCCCGACAATATTTTTCTCAGAGCGGAGGCGATACCCAGAAATTTGAACCGGCGAAGCGACTGAGTATGAGGAATATTGGTCCAATTATCCGACAACTAAGAAAATTATATTGGGAAAATCCTCAATCGTTTGATATTCCGAAATTTGCCATCTATTAGGGATTGAATGGATTTATATTGTACAAAAAATTCTTTTTGCAATTTGAGGAAAAGGGAGACCAAAAATATTCGTGGGCATCTTTCCCGCAGTTTACAATCGTATTGTAATTAATAGACAAAGCATACTGAATAAAAACTATATTTAGTAACAAAAAGGAACCACAAACAATTAATGCTGTAAAAAAACGAACCATCAGCTTTAGTGGTTTTAGTATTTCGATAATTAAGTAAAGAAATAAGCATATACCAACAAGGCACGCTAAAATGAATATCATAGCTGCTTTCGGGTACATACCCAAAACGAGTACTATTAATCCAACAAAAACCCAGAATCCGATCAAAAAGCATAATCCTGTTCTTGCCCCAGAACTTAATTTAGACAAATAATTTTCCATTTTATTTTTTATTGTGGCATATATTCCGGTTCGAGTCCCTTAGCCCTATATCCTAAAAGTTGTTGATTATATTAACAAAATCACTGGCGG